>NZ_JBQKLN010000001.1:0-252209 GCF_052116205.1 Prevotella sp. Sow4_E9_plate
GAAAGATAAAGGTACTGAAGACAAAGATGAAGAACCTCTTGGGTGAAAGCCTCACGCATTTAGATAACGAGTTTGAGAAATTCAAGAGGGGTATCCTTAAAGTCAAAGACTACCTGTTCACCTTTCTCTCCAATCCAAGTGTGCCTTACGAGAACAATGCCAGTGAGCGGGGAGTTAGGAAAATCAAGATAAAGCAGAAAATCAGCGGTTGCTTCCGAACAGACAGCGGTGCCGATGATTTTGCCAAGTTGCACTCTATTGCTGAAACTGCTATGAAGAACGGAAATTCTAAATTCAATGCAATTCTTGCTGTAGTACAACAGTAAGACGATTACTCATGCCCATAGGGGTGCTGAGTAGTTACTAAGGCTGTAACTACCAGTCATTTTTGATATAGGAATACATGACTTCAAGAGGATGGTGTGTCTTGGCTACTTTGGGCAGGATGCAGCCCACTGGCGAAGAAGAGTTTTGGACATAAAAATAATAGTTCTTTGCAAGGTTTGCAGCAAACGTTGCAAACTTTGCAGAAACTAAGACTTGGTACGGAGAGGGTACGGAGTAGGTACGGAGCAGGTCCTGCTTTCAGCAGAAAAAGAGAAGCTTTTTCAAAGCTGTTTTTCTATCCAAGCCATCAGTACCGTTACCGCATATTGCTGCTCTTCTTCTGTCAACTGTCTTCCGGCAGGTATATGATGCCATTTGAAGAAGCATCCACGACAGCAGCAGCCTGTAGCATGCTGGGCTATAAATACAGGATGACCTCTCATCGGCGTCTGCTTGCCGTCATTTGGAATCACAGCAGGAGCAAGGCGTTTGGCTACGAAATCCTCCGCATGTTTACGGATGGTAGCCAAGCCCTTTTCTGCAATATAATCCTTATCCCTCTTCGATAGATGGAATCGACTGCGGAAAGTTGATTTGGAAAGTCTTGCAAACAGCTCTGTCAAGTCGTACTCTTTGTCGGGAGAAGTATGGTTTACCTTGCTTTCTGAAGAGATAGAGTCTTTCTGATGATTCTCTTCCTCTGCAGAAAACAAATCCAGTTCAATATATTTTGGTTGGCTTACTGCTGAATCTTTTCTCATAATTATTCTCTTTTTTCATCCGTTTTTTCAACGCTTCTCTTCTGCGTATTCGGCAAGAAGCCTGCTATGATGCCGAGCAATGGCAGGAAGGCACTCACCTGGAAGATGAATTCAATGCTTGTCTTGTCGGCCAGCCAGCCGAAGAAAGCGGAGCCCAAACCTCCCAAACCGAACATCAGTCCGAAGAAGATGCCAGCTATCAATCCCACTTTATCGGGCATCAGGTCGGTGGCATATACCACGATGGAAGAGAATGCCGAAGCGATAATCAGTCCTGACAGGAATGTACAGATGATGGCCCACGTGAAGTTGACGAAAGGCATGGCGATGGCGAAAGGTGCAGCACCCAGAATGGAGAACCAGATGACATACTTTCTGCCAAATTTATCGCCCAGCATGCCACCTGCCACTGTTCCTATGGCAAAGGCGGCAAGGAATACGAAGAGGCACAACTGTGAAGTCTGTACAGATACACCGAACTTATCTATCAGGAAGAAGGTGAAGTAGCTTGTGATGCAAGCTGTATAGAAATACTTGGAGAACACGAGCATGATGAGGATGAACAGTGCCCAATATTTCACCCTTTTAGAAATATGGGTATTGAGAAGCGGTTGTTTCTGCGGATGGTTCACTACGTAAGCCAGTCGTGCCTTGTACCAGACTCCCAATCTTACCATGATGATGGCGGCGAGCAGGGCAGCAAGGGCAAACCAGGAGATGGCATGCTATCCGAAAGGCAGGATGATGATGGCGGCAAGCAGCGGTCCTACAGCAGAACCGCCATTGCCACCCACCTGGAAGATGGATTGAGCCAGACTCTTCTTGCCTCCCGATGCCATCTGTGCCACTCTCGAAGCTGTGGGATGAAACACAGACGAACCCAGACCTACAACGCTTACCGCCAGGAGAATCAGAAAATAATTCTCGGCGAAGGCCAGCAGGAGCAGGCCCACCAATGTGAAGCACATGCCGATGGAGAGCGCATAGGGACGGGGATGCTTGTCGGCATACAGTCCTGTGAAAGGTTGCAGGATGGAAGATGTCATCTGGAAGAACAGCGTGATGATACCTATCTGTGCAAACGAGAAGTCGAACTTATCCTTCATAATCGGATAGATGGAAGGGATAATCGACTGAATCATATCATTCAGAAAATGGGAAATGCTGCAGATGATGAGCATGGAATATACTGTGCCCTCTATCATCCTGGGATTACCCTTGATTTTGTTACCTATTGACTTAATATTCATCTCTTTTGTTGTTTATTTTTCTTACCAATCTTATTTGAAAATCAACATTTTATGTTGTTTTTGTTCTGCTTCAAGCTCCAATAAAAATCTCTTTGTGGCCAATCCTCCGGCAAAGCCCGTCAGGGAATGGTTGCTGCCGATAACCCGGTGGCAGGGTATGAGAATGCTGATGCCATTGGATCCGATTGCTCCTGCCACGGCTCTTGTGCTATTGGGGGTACCCATACTTATGGCTATTTCCTTATAGCTTCTGGTTTCACCGTATGGTATATCGAGCAATGCGTTCCATACTTTTTTCTGAAAATCAGTTCCTACAGGATGCAACGGAATATCGAATGTCTTGCGATTGCCGGTAAAATATTCATCCAGTTGCTTTTTGGTCTGTTCCTGGATATAAGATGTTTCTGTCTTGAACTCAGCCTTTATATACCTCAAAAGTCGAAGTTTATTGCGCTCAGCACATGGCATTTCATTCCAATCACATAGGCACAATTCATCACCCACCGATGCCAAGATGATTTCTCCACAAGGCGAATTGTAATATTGAATGTTTACTTGCTGCATTGTATTAAATACTATTTCATTACTTCTTGAATTTTCATACTTACGACTGAGCCATATTGTACTTTGCTGCAAAAGTAACAAAAAATATTGGATTTGGCAAAAAAGTAGGATGGAATATTCTTTTTAACTCAACAGTTTGAAAACTCTAAGGGACATTATATAAATTAAAGCTGTCATAGGCATGTATCAAAAAAGAAAAAGGCAATTGTTAGCATTCTAGAAGATGCTTACAACTGCCTTTCCTTTTTATAATATATGGAAACTACTGTTTAAATTCTCTCAAATGAGAAGAAACATCGCTTTTAAGCGAAGTCCTTCATGTTTGTTCTTGCACCATACTCAGCGCAAGCTGCAACTACCATTGCAAATACAATTCCTAATACTATCATAATTTTTCCCTTTCTCTCAAAAAACTGTTAACCAAATTTTTACCTTTTAGCTGAAGCTTTATTGAAAGCATCCTGAGATGCTTCTCAAAGCCAGCTTACTTACCGAGGCTAATCTTCTTGTTGACATTTACAACCTCAGCAAAAAGGGCAGCTACAACTGCCAATGTCATTCCTAATACCATCATCATAATTGTTATCCTTTCTTTACTTTATTATTCTTTATTTTATCTTTTCGAGTGCAAAGGTAATGCCTTTTTGTGTACGCACACAATGTTTTTGGAAGAAATCACAAAAAAGGCTTCATTTCTTGATTTCTGTCAATTCTTGTCATAGAAAAAATGGCAAAATGGCATGCTTTCAGGCTATATGACATGATAAAGTCTCATCCCGGCAGGCAGTAGGTATTGCCACAGCCAAACAAACTTATTATCAGTCTATAAAAAAAGTTTGAGGCACAGTTCTTGTGCGTCAAACTTTTGGGATATCCCGATTCTGATGCCTTTACTTCTCTGGGAAGATTTCTGCCAGCTTCTTTGCCATGCGCTCAGCGAGTACGGTGGTATAAACAACCTTGCCCTCCGGGTTGATGAGGTACATGGTAGGAAGCCAGGAAATCTTGTAATCCTTGGAAATCTGGGTTTCCTTCCACTTCTTGAACTCGCTGTACTGCTCCCATTCCACACCGTTTGCCTGAGTGTAGTTGTCGAGTTTCTGCTTGTCGGTATCCATGGATACGCCGATGAACTTGGCACGGGTGCCGTACTTCTGGAACATCTCCTTGACGGTAGGAATCTCTCTGCGGCAATCAGGGCACCAGGTAGCCCAGAAATCCAATACTGTCCATGTTCCCTTCTTGAGAGCAGGGAAGGCTGGGGCCTCTGTTCCTACAGCCAGGAGATTCTTGGCATAGAGTACGTCCACATCCTGTGGGTTTTGGGCTGTTGTTGCGCTGCCCTGAGCGTTGGCTCCGATGACAGATGCTGCCATGAGGAGCAAAGAGAATATTGCTTTTTTCATTTTTCTTTGTTTTTAAAAACTGCTGCAAAGATACGGATATTTTTTTGAAATCGCTATCGGATGAAAGAAAAAATGCCGGGCGCATCTTCAAAAAGATGGCCCGGCATGTTTTTGGGGGAGCAGACTTGCTCGCGTAGGCAACTTTCTAGGCAGTCCCCGTTTTTTTATCTTTGCACCCGTCCAAAAGCAGTTTGGCATGAAGCCTGGCGAATTTTTGGAGCAGGGATAAAGGGAGTATCGGAGATATAGAAGGTAAAACAGAAAAGTCCATGACGGGGATAAAACCTGTCACGGACTTTTCTGTTTAGCTGATGTAAACTACATGAATTTATTATTGGTCTTAATCATATTTATTCATGGGTAGCAAAGCGCTGCTCAGCCAGCTTTTCATATTTGGTTCCCGGCTTGCCGTAGTTGGCGTATGGCCAGATGCTGATGCCGCCGCGTGGGGTAAAGATACCGGTTACTTCGATATACTTAGGATCCATCAGATTAATGAGGTCCTTCATGATTATGTTCACGCAGTCTTCGTGGAAATCGCCATGATTGCGGAAGCTGAAGAGATAAAGTTTCAAACTCTTGCTCTCTACCATCTTTACATCAGGAATATAGCTGATGCGAATCTCTGCAAAGTCAGGCTGACCTGTGATAGGGCAGAGGGAAGTGAACTCAGGGCAGTTGAAACGTACCCAGTAATCGTTGCCAGGGTGCTTGTTGACAAAGGTTTCCAATACCTCTGGTGCATAATCCATTCTGTATTCGGTCTTGGCTCCGAGAGCCTGCAAACCATCTTCTTTTCTGTCTGTCATATTGTTTTCTGTTAAATGCTTCTATGTTCTATTCTACTTAAAAAATGAAAGTGCTTAGCCGAGGCTAAACACTTTGAATACGTTGTAGGAGATGTTTTCGTCGTAGACGTCTTCTCCCTCATGCTTTTTGATGGCTTTTACTACACGGATGGTGATAGGTAATACCACAATCTCGTAAGCCGTCTTCAGGATGACCTGCCAGAGCATCAGCCAAGGCAACTCCGATGTAGGAACCACACCTCCCAAAGCCAATGGGAAGAAGATGAGGCTGTCGCAGCTTTCACCGGCAATGGTACTCAGAATGGCACGTGCCGAGAAATGCTTGCCACCATCGCGAATCTTCATCACACTCATGACGTATGCATTGGCAAACGAACCGATGATGAAGGCAACGAATGATGCTGCTGCAATGCGGGGAGCCAAACCGAAAATGGCATGGAAGCCGGCATCGTTGGTCCAGTAAGGTGCGGCAGGGATGACATCGCAGATGGCTCCGAGTGCTACGAAGAAGAAGTTCATGGCGAAGCCTGTCCATATCAGCAGACGTGCCTTTTGATAACCCCATACTTCGCATACCACATCATTGATGATGTAGCTCACTGGGAATACGATGAGACCACCGGTTAGGGAAACAGGCCCGAAGGCGATTTGCTTTGTTTCGAGTACGTTTGCTGCAATGAGACAAACGCAGAAGAGAATGCTGAAAAGCATAAACAGCACACTCACTTGAGTTTTTTTCTTGTTCATTTTCTTGTTTTTTACGAGGTTTACCAAGCACTCGAGTTAATAATTGCACGTATGGGAACTACCCATTGGTGCGAAAACGGCTGCAAAATTACAACTTTTCTTCCTATCTGCCAAATATTTATGAAAATATCTTCAATAAATGATGATAATATCTGCAAAAAAATCCCAAGTACTATCACTAGCACTTGGGACGAAATTTATTGTTAAACCAAAATTTATCAACCTAAAAACCTAATCTAACAATCTTTTTATCAACTAACAACCTATTTTATCTGAACAAACTAACAATCTGTTTTGTCTTAACTAACTAACAACTTATATAAACTTAATCTAAACCTAAAACAAACTAATGGAGTTTGGCTTAGATGGAAATCTAAGCCTAAACTGAAACCTATCTGAGAGTGTTAGCCCACAGTAATCTGTCGAGCTACCTTCTGCTCTTCCTTCTGCATCTTAGGCAACTGGATGGTGAGCACACCGTCAGCTACGCTGGCAGAAATCTTCTCCTTGTTGACATCGTCTGGGAGAATCAGGGTCTGCTCAAACTTAGCGTAAGAGAACTCGCGACGCAAATATACGTGCTCCTCCTGCTCTGGCTGGCGCTTGTTCTCCATCTTGATATGGAGATCACCGTTCTCATTGAGATTTACCTCAAAGTCGTCCTTGCGCATTCCTGGGGCTGCAAGTTCTACTGTATATTTTGTCAAAGACTCCTTTACGTTGATGGCTGGGGCTGTAGTATTAGCCTTCTGCATATTACCCTCGTTGAAGAGTCCGTTAAATACCTCTGGTATCCAAGAATTTCTGTACATCATAATCTTAACCTCCGATTATATTTTAATTATTATTATTCGTTATTATTTAATGTTGTGTAGCGAATTATTTATCCGCTTACATTCTCTCTTTTTGCAATCCTTATACCAAAGTGGAAATTTCTGTCATTTCGGCAGAAAAGCTGAAGAAAAGCAAATAAAAACCCTCCAAACAAAATAAAAAACCCGACATTCTGTCACGAATGCCGGGCTTCTAATTTTTAACAAGAGAGCCGCCGTTCTTCTCGGTTTCACCGAGAGTCCCCTCGGTTCTTTATTACTCCATGAACTTCTTGGCAGCTCTGAGCTGGTGTCTCATCACGCTCAGGAACTCCTGGCTCTCCTGAAGTACATTCAGGTAAACCAGTGAAATCTGCATCAGAGAATTATCTGAAAGATGCTGGATGCGGTCAATATGCTTCTTGCGAAGTACGCTGAGCTCATCCTTGCAGGCATCTGCTTCGGCGAGAATCTCGCGGTAGTTCTCGTAGCGGTTGGTTTCAATCTGTTCGCAGCTCATACGCATCAGGTCGTTGATCTTCTGGCGTACAGGAGCAAACTCCTTGGTGTATTCTGCTGGGAGTGGATTGAAGTTGTTGTCCACGTGCTCCTTGATTGGGTCGAGCATACGGCGCAGAGAGTAGATGAACTGCTGGTTGCTGTTGGCTCCCAGATGGAACCAGGTGTTGCGCTCGATGGCAATCTCCATTGGCGATTTCTTCAAACCGAGCATCTCCTGGCGACGGAACTTCTTCAGCATATCCTGCTCCTTCTTCAAGTCCTTGTTGGCATGACGGAGATACTTAGGATTCTCGTTGGCAAGACCATCCATAATCTGGTTGAACTCGTTGAGTGCAAAGTGGCAGACGAAGCTCTGGGTGCGGGATACCTGGCGACGAAGCAGATCC
The DNA here is from genome assembly GCF_052116205.1 of Prevotella sp. Sow4_E9_plate. Lineage (NCBI taxonomy): Bacteria > Pseudomonadati > Bacteroidota > Bacteroidia > Bacteroidales > Prevotellaceae > Prevotella > Prevotella sp. Sow4_E9_plate. The sequence goes on from NZ_JBQKLN010000001.1 coordinate 7,585, forward strand.
CATACTATTTCTGGATCGTGTGAGCGCATCATCAACTGGAAGGTACTGCCCTTGCTCTCTTCCTTAGCCTTCTTGTTATACTGGATATTGCTGCGGATGAGCAGGAAGATAACCAATGCCATGAAGCAGCTCTGGATACCTACACCTCCGAAGTGCATGATGAGGCAGATAATGGCACAGGCTGCGAAAGCTACACCGGCAGTGATAAACCAACCTCCAATTACACTCAATACACCGGTTACACGGAACACGGCACTCTCACGGCTCCAAGCTCTATCTGCCAGTGAAGAACCCATAGCCACCATAAAGGTTACGTATGTAGTAGAGAGTGGCAACTTCAGGTTGGTACCGATGGTGATGAGCATACTTGCCAATACCAGGTTTACGGCTGCACGAACCACGTCGAAGGCAGCGCTCTCTTCCAGCTCTACATCTTTCTTGTCGAAACGGCTGTTGATCCAGTTCATCAGAGCCTTTGGCATAAACTGCTTCAACCATGAATCTGTAGCCTGGCAGTTGCGGACGATGACACGGGCTGCAGAAGAGCTGCCGAACATCTCGTCACCCTCGTCCTGACGGCTCAAATCCACAGAAGTCTTGATTACGTTCTGAGCCTTTTTGGAAGTTGCCATGGCGATGATCATCACGGCACCGGCTGTAAGAAGATATACTGGAGTGGTCTTGGCGCTGTCTATCAGAGAAGTCATCATAAACTGGTCTGGAGCAGCACCATTTCCATTCGCCATATAGTCCTGATAAGAAGAAAGACCCGCGAGAGGCACACCGATGAAGTTCACCAGGTCGTTACCGGCGAAAGCCATCGCCAGAGCGAATGTACCCATCAACACGGTAAACTTGAAGATGTTGATGCGGCAGAGATGCAGGAACTCCATCACGATGGCAGAACTCACGAAGGTGATGCAGAGCAGCAAGCCAAGGTTCTGGTCGATATAATCGCGCCATTCTGCTGGCAGGTAAGGACTCTTGCCCAATCCCTTCATGAAGATGAAGTAAGAGAGGGCCGTGAAGGCGATACCACCGAAGATGGCGATGCTGTAGCGTGAATGCTTGCGATAGTTGAAGGTGAAGACGATACGTGAAAGCCACATTACAAAGGCACCGAATACGAAGGCGATGATGACAGATGAGAAAATACCCATGATTACCTCCAATGCCTTGTTACTGTTCAGCAAGACACCGTAGTTGAGGCTGTCGTCACCATACATCTTCAGAGTTGCGAGGATGAAGGCACCTCCCAGGAGCTCGAACACCAAGGAGACGGTGGTTGAAGTAGGCATTCCCAGCGTGTTGAACACATCCAGGATGATGATATCCGTCACCATGACGGCTAGGAAGAGCGTCATCACTTCCTCGAAGGTGAAGTGGTCTGGACTCATGATGCCGTGTCGGGCAATGTCCATCATTCCCGATGACATGATGGCTCCTAGTACTACACCGCAGGATGCGATGATGAGCACCGTGCGAAACTTAGCCACCTTAGCTCCGATGGCAGATTGCAGGAAGTTGACAGCATCGTTGCTGACTCCCACGAAGAGATCAAACACTGCCAGACAGAGCAGGAAGATCACAATACAAAGATAAATCGTACTCATATATTTTATTAATGTTTATATACCTTATTATATAGGGGCTTGTCTCAACATAGCTAGATACATTTCTCCCCTTGCTTTTCCGGGTGCAAAGGTACGAGTACGATGTTACAGGTGATTTAAACAGGTGTTACAATATTGTTAAGATGTTCTGAAACGAAAGAAAAAACTCTACTCTTAATTCTACTCTTCACTCTTCACAGATGTGGTGTAAATTATTGAATATGAGGTATTTGTGTCTGTGAAGAGTTACGCTGACTCTTCACCACTCTTCACCACTCTTCACCCGATTGATTTTTCTGCTGTTTATAAGGGAAATTGGAGGCTCTAAAAATCGGAAAGTGGCTCAAGTAAACTTTAACAAAGCCTTACGTAAACTTTATCTAAGGCTTAAACCAAGTTCAAAGGAGGCTTAAACCAAGCTTAAAGGAGGCTTAAGCTAAGCTTAATAGAAGCCTGATGCAAGCCACAATAGAAGCCTGATGATGGTCACAATAGAAGTCTGGAACGGGTCTCTATAGAATCCCAAAAGGTGAAGACTGGTGAAGAGTTGTGAAGAGTCGGCATAACTCTTCACCGCAGTAAGTGGTTTGTATTCAGATGCTTATGCCATATATGTGAAGAGTGAAGAGTGAAGAGTGGATTTGAAAGCAGGGCTTACGTACAGAAAAATTCCGTCAGCCTTTATGCTTTTGGCGAAACGTTTTATAGGCATGTAGAAATCTCTATCCCGACGTAGTAATATTTATCTTTAGACGGCAAAAAGTTGCCCGCCTAGGGGCAATGTTGTGCCCTAGTAAGACAATAAGTGAAATGTCCCCATTCGCATTTGAAATCTACAGGATGGCACATGAAATTTACAGAATTTCCATCCGTTCTTTAGTAAGAAAAATTATAATTATCGCTATTCTTGCTTGAAGGGTATGAAGAGAAATGATATGTAAAAAATAAAATGAAACACCGTTTGGAATCTTCATTAAACAAGAAAATTTCAAACGGTGTTTTATTTGTTCTTAAGCCTCTGAAGAAATCTGCAGCTTCCAGCCATCAATTGTACCTGTCTCAGATGAGAAGTTGCAGCCTATCTGGTATGTCTTTCTTTTGTCAGCTGCATACTCACGAGCATATCCTATAGGGTATTTCATATTGTTGCTTTTATTGAATTTTTGGCAAAGTTACGAAAAATATTGGTATATGCATAAGAAAGCAGAATAAATTGTTTTCCTTTTCGGATAAAAACATTAACTTTGCAACAAAAAGAAATGAAAAATATGGAAAAACTGAAGAATATCAAGGCGATAGCCTTCGATGCCGATGATACGCTCTGGGCATTACAAAACTATTTCGAGGACGTGGAGCATGAGTATTGCGAGCTGCTTGCGGAATATGGAAAGGAAAAGGATATTTCTGCTGCTCTCTTCGAGACGGAGAGTAAAAATATGGCTGATTTGGGATATGGCTGCAAGGCTTTCACCATATCCCTGGTAGAGAATGCGGTGAAGGTGAGTCATGGTAAGGTGGAGGCGAATGTCATCGCCCAAATTGTGGACTTGGGTAAGAGCCTCCTGCATCTTGATGCCAAGCCTTTGGAAGGGGTAGAGAAAACCTTGGCTTGTTTCCGTGAGATGAAGAAATATAAGCTGGCAGTCTTCACCAAGGGTGAGTTGATGGATCAGGAGAATAAGTTGTGGCGTTCGGGACTGCAGCGGTATTTTGATGTGGTGACTATCGTGAGCGACAAGACGCCCAAGGCTTATCATCGTCTCTGCAGGGAACTGGATGTAACTCCCGACGAGCTGGTGATGGTGGGAAACAGTTTCAAGAGTGATATTGCTCCTGCATTAAAAATCGGAGCTTCGGCTGTCCATATTCCTTTTCATACCACATGGGCACATGAAAAAATAGAGGAATTTGAACATCCGAAGCTCCGACGTATCTCAAGATTCGAGGAACTCCTCGATATATTATAAAATAATCCGAGGATATATTTTAATCTTCTCCAGACTCATCATTCAATGATTCCAGCATTTCTGTGAAAGGACCGTGGAAGGTGCTGAAGAGATGGAGAATCTCCTTACGCTGTTCCTCTTCCTCTTCCCAAAGGCTGATTTCTCCCTTCTGATGAGCCTTGATGAGCTTGGCGCAACGCTTGATCTTGCGCTTGTTGTTGCGTGCCTGCAGCTGGTCGCCCTGGATTGGCTTCTGGGTGACGAACGAGAATGCTACAAGCTGGTTCATGAACATGTCGAACATCGGGTCGTCATGGCTCCAGTCGCTGTCCTTCAACCAGAACCACTGGAAGGCATACTTCTGTTCCATGGCGATGAGCTGCTGTCCGAGGGTATCCATGTCGGTTCCTTTAGCCATCTGCTCCTTGATGAATGCAACGAGACTCTCTGGATTGATTTCCAATTCAACCTCCTGAGCGATAGAACTGCCAGAGATGTTCACGCGCCAACGGTAGTTCTTGTTCTTGATGAGTGCAGAATGGGCATTCATCATCAGCTGGCTCAGCTTACCTTCTGACGGAATCTGGTCTACCACGGAAAGGCGTTCGCGCTGGTCGCGTACCACCAGCTGTGCAGTCTCAGGGCGCAATACGCAGATATAAATCAGTTTGTCATTGTCGAGATGCAATGAGAAACGGTCGTTGGTATCGTTGCCTACGAACTCGTAGCGGTAGTTGTCTATCTGGTCGTGTGCCACTTCTATCTCTCCATGTACTTTGTGGTCTTCAGCGTCATACAGAGAGAATCCGATGTATGGAATCTGCAGGGTGAGAGAGAACGGATTGCCGTCCTCCTCTGGAATGAGAGTCAGGCGCAGACCCTCCTCGCCGAAGTCTTCCTTCTTGCATACGAATCCTTCGTCGGTTTTTTCTGCTTTCTCTACTTTTACCTCACCGTGACGCCAGTAGAAGTCGAATGTAATAGTATTGTCATCTTCGCTAACCACATTGATAAAGTCATCAATATCCTGTCCGAGATAGATGATTTTTGCAGGTTCATATTCCTCTGTGTCGTCATCCTCCAAAGGCTTTACCCACAATTCGCCAGGAATAGGGTCGTCTTCCCATTCTGCATCTTTTGCAGCAGCGGTAGACTTAAAGACCAGGAAAATCATTCGCTGTTCCTCTCTGCTGCCGTCTTCACGACATAGGAAGACCTTCGATTCCTTTGGAATGAAGAAAGGAGTGTCAATGAACGGATTCTTACATAATGCTGTATACTCTACCTCTGTCCAGATAGGTAATTGATGATTTTTCGTATTGTTCGCCATATTCTGCTTGAATAGTCTATAAATTTTGTAACTAGATTTTTGTCTTTTTCTCTGTTATTCCAAAAACGGATGCAAAGGTACTGAGAAAAGCAGACAAAACAAAATTTCGCAACCATTTTTTGTATTTATTCCCCTATATTTCTCATTTTTGTTCTCTCAGTTTGGCAATTAATAATTAATAATTAATAATTTCGGTGCAGAAAATGTAATAAATGAGGGGAAAAGTCTGATTTCTCGAATTTTTTGTCTAATTTTGCACCTTGGTATGGAATGCCTTGGCTTTTGCGAGCTTGAGAGCATCGGATACACATTAATTATATATAATAGAAAAAAAGAAATTTAATAATAAGAATGAAGAAGAAAATTCAGTTCAGTCTCGTATACCGAGACATGTGGCAGAGTTCTGGTAAGTTCCAGCCACGCAAGGATCAGTTGGCTAAGATTGCCCCAGTTATCATTGAAATGGGTTGCTTTAGCCGTGTAGAGACCAATGGTGGTGCTTTCGAGCAGGTTAACCTCCTCGCAGGTGAGAATCCTAATGATGCAGTTCGTGCATTCTGTAAGCCATTCAACGAGGTGGGCATCAAGACTCACATGCTCGATCGTGGATTGAACGCTCTTCGCATGTATCCTGTGCCAGACGATGTACGTGCCTTGATGTACAAGGTAAAGGCTAAGCAGGGTACCAACATCACCCGTATCTTTGATGGTTTGAACGATGTTCGTAACATCATTCCTTCTATCAAGTGGGCTAAGGAGGGTGGTATGACTCCACAGTGTGCACTCTGTATTACCAATTCTCCTGTTCATACTCTCGAATATTATATGAACATCGCCGACCAGCTCATCGCTGCAGGTGCAGAGGAAATCTGCTTGAAGGATATGGCCGGTATCGGTCAGCCTGCATTCCTCGGTAAGCTTACCAAGATGATCAAGGACAAGTATCCTGAGATCATCATCCAGTACCACGGTCACTCTGGTCCTGGTCTCTCTATGGCTTCTATCCTCGAGGTCTGCAACAATGGTGCCGACATCATCGATACAGCCATCGAGCCATTGTCATGGGGTAAGGTTCATCCAGACGTAATCTCTGTCATCAGCATGCTGAAGAACGAGGGCTTTGAGGTTCCTGAGATCAATATGAGCGCTTACATGAAGGCTCGTGCCATGACTCAGGAGTTCATCGACGAGTGGTTGGGCTACTTCATCAACCCAGGTAACAAGATTATGTCTTCATTGTTGCTCGGTTGCGGTCTCCCTGGCGGTATGATGGGCTCAATGATGGCAGACCTCGGCGGTATGCGTCAGACTATCAACAATATCCGCAAGAAGAAGGGTGAAGAAGAGTTGTCTATGGACGACCTCCTGATCAAGCTCTTCGACGAGGTAGAGTATGTATGGCCACGCGTGGGTTATCCTCCATTGGTAACACCATTCAGCCAGTATGTAAAGAACATCTCATTGATGAACCTCCTCACCATGGAGCAGGGCAAGGGCCGCTTCGTGATGATGGACGATTCTATGTGGGGTATGATTCTCGGTAAGAGTGGTAAGATTCCTGGAGAGATTGATCCGGAACTCGTGGAGCTTGCCAAGAAGCAGGGTCGTGAGTTTACAGATGTTGATGCCCACACATTGCTTACTAATGCACTCGACGACTTCAAGAAGGAGATGGACGAGAACGGTTGGGAGTATGGTCAGGACGATGAGGAACTCTTTGAGCTCGCCATGCACCCAGAGCAGTATCGCAATTACAAGAGCGGTCAGGCTAAGAAGAACTTCCTGGCTGACCTCCAGAAGGCAAAGGATGCCAAGCTCGGCAGCACCTTGACACCAGCTCAGCTCGCAGAATTCAAGCACGCCAAGGCAGATGCTATCGTAGCACCAGTTGCAGGTCAGATTTTCTGGGAGTTCCAGGGCGAAGGCGAGTGCCAGCCAGCTGTAGAGCCATTCATCGGTAAGGAGTATAAGGAAGGTGATGCCTTCTGCTACATCCTCGCTCCATGGGGTGAGTTTGAGACAGTTCCTGCTGCATTGGGTGGCAAGCTCGTAGAAATCAATGCTAAGCAGGGCAGCAAGATCCGCAAGGGTGATGTCATCGCTTACATTGAGCGCGAGAATAATTAAGAATTGATAATTAAGAATTAACAATTAGGCTGCGCCGTTGTGGACGGCTACGAATAATTATTAATTATGAATTATAAATTATTAATTGATAAGTATTATCCTGAGGATAATGAGCTTCGTCATATCCTCATTACACATAGTCAATCTGTAGCGCAAAAAGCGCTACAGATTGTTTCGTCTCATCCTGAATTGCGTTTGGATGCCCAGTTTATCGAGGAAGCAGCGATGCTTCACGATATAGGAATCTTCATGACCGATGCTCCCGGCATCATGTGTTTTGGCTCGCAACCATATATCTGTCATGGTAGATTGGGTGCCGAACTCTTGCGCAAGGAAGGCTATGAGCGCCATGCTCGGGTATGTGAGCGCCATACAGGTGCCGGCATCACAAAAGAGCAGATTGAGAAGCAGCAACTGCCTCTGCCTCACCAGGATTTTCTGCCCGAAACAATGGAGGAAAAGGTAATCTGCTATGCTGATAAGTTCTTCAGCAAGACTCATCTCGACAAGGAAAAGAGTATTGAAAAGGCAGAGAAAAGTCTCGCTAAGTTTGGCGAGGAAGGAGTAAAGCGCTTCCATGAATGGGAGCGGATGTTTGAAATAGGATAGAAGTTCTGTTGGGTGACTTCTTAACAATAATTTCTGAATGAGAAAACAATCAACTATAGCTGCACTGATGTTTGCTGCCATCTCATGCATGATGGTGGCAAACCCGGGTATGCCTTCTAAAAAGAAAGACAAGAAGGCTCAGGTGGATTCTACTGCCGTGGCTGTGGGCGACTCCGTCTTTGTCGATTCTCTCGGCAATGAAATCATCAGTACGGAGGCCGATACCACCCAGATGGACTCGCTGCAGAAGGCTATATGGAAACATAATAAGGTAGTGGATGACAGTATCCATCAGGATAGTATCAACCGTAAGAAGTCGGGTGGTATTGATGCGCCGGTCAGTTATCAGGCCGACGACTCGCTGGTCTATGATGCTCATAACAAGGTAGCGCATCTCTTTGGTAATTCGAATGTGAAGTACCAGAACATGGATCTTTCTTCTGATCGTATATCCATGGATCTCGACAAGAGCAATGTGAAGGCAATGGGTACTCCCGATTCTTCTACTAAGGAAGGTGTCAAGGGAAAGCCAATCTTCAAGATAGGAGGTGATACCTACGATACCGACACGATTAAGTTTAATTTCAAGAGCAAGAAGGCTCTTATTAATAATGTATATACAGCGCAGGAAGATGGTTTCTTGCGAGGTATGAAATCGAAGCGAGATTCTTCTGGTACGGTTTATCTGAAACATGCCACCTATACCACCTGTGATGATCCGCATCCGGATTTCTATATCTCACTCTCACGTGCCAAGATGCGACCGAATAAGGATGTGGTCTTCGGACCTGCTCATCTCGTGGTGTGCGATGTGCCGGTTCCTATAGCCATACCATACGGTTTCTTCCCGTTCTCCAAGAGTTACAGCAGCGGTTTCATCATGCCGACATACGGTGATGAGAGTGCGCGCGGATTCTATCTCAGGGATGGTGGCTATTATTTTGCCATGAGTGACAAGTGGGACTTGAAACTCCTCGGAGAAATCTATACCAAGGGATCTTGGGGACTTTCGGCGGCAAGCAACTATCGCAAGCGATATAAGTATTCCGGTTCCTTCTTCTTCAGTTACCAGGATACGAAGAATGGAGACAAGGGTATGCCTGATTTCACAGAGCAGGAGAGCTTCAAGTTGCAGTGGAGTCATAGACAAGACTCAAAGGCTAATCCGTTCAGTTCGTTGTCGGCAAGTGTCAATTTTGCCACATCCAGCTATGAGCGGAATAATCTGAGTTCACTCTATAATCCGCAGACGATGACGCAGAGTACTCGAACCTCTTCTGTCAACTGGAGTACAACGTTCTCCAGCATCGGTATGTCGCTCAGTTCTACAGCCAATCTTTCGCAGAACATGCGTGACTCTTCGATAGCGATGACCTTGCCAGACCTCAACATCTCTATCTCCCGATTCTATCCGTTCAGAAGAAAGAAGATGGTGGGTGATGAGAAATGGTACGAGAAAATCGCCATGAGTTATACAGGACATATCTCTAACAGTATCAATACCAAGGAGGATAAGCTGATGCACAGTTCGCTTATCAAGGACTGGCGCAACGGATGGCAGCATCAGATACCAGTGAGTGCATCGTTCACTCTCTTCAAATATCTCAATGTGAGTCCTTCGTTCAACTTCACCGACCGTATGTATACCAATAAGGTGGAGAAATCATGGGATAGCGAAAAGCAGGTTGAGAAGAGTGATACCATATATGGTTTCAACAATGTTTATAACTGGAACATGAGTGTAGGTCTCTCTACCAAGCTGTATGGATTCTGGATTCCTAACCGTAAGCTCTTCGGCAATAGGATTGACAGGATTCGCCACGTTTTCACTCCGACGGTCAACTTCAGTTATGCGCCAGACTTCGGTGCTAGCCGATATGGATTCTGGGATACTTATCAGAAGACTGATGCTGACGGTAACGTATCGCTCGTCAGTTATTCACCATATCAGAATGCACTTTACGGTGTGCCGGGTAAGGGCAAGAGTGGTAACATTTCCTTCACTCTGGGCAATAACCTGGAGATGAAATGGAGAGATAAGAACGACAGTCTCAAGAAGGTGAGTCTCATTGATGCGTTCGATATCAATATGAGTTACAACACCGCAGCCAAGGTTCGCCCTTGGAGCGATATGAATATCAACCTCCGTCTCAAGTGGTGGAAGAACTACACATTCAATATGAATGCTGTCTTTGCTACATACGCATATGAACTGGATGATCAGGGTAATGTGTTTGTTGGCAACCACACAGAGTGGGGCAAGGGTCGATTCGGACGATTCCAGGGAATGTCTCAGAACTTCTCATTCACGCTGAATCCGGAAAAGTTGAAGAAACTCTTCGGTGGTGGCGATGATGATGATGATAAGGACAAGAACAGGAAGAGCGATGATGACGATGAAGGTATGGATACCGACATAGAAAGCAACGTGGATGATAATATCGAGAAGGGTAAGACGGCAGCCAAGAAGAGTGGCGGTGGTAAAGCAAAGACCGACACCGACGGTTATATGGCATTCAAGATGCCTTGGTCTTTGACCTTTGGATATGGTGTTACGATGCGTGAGGATACTCGACGAGAGAAATTCAACGAGAAGTCCATGCGCTATCCATACAAGTTTACACAGACGCTTAACATGAGTGGTAATGTTCGCTTGAGTGATGGATGGAACATCAGTTTCTCTTCCGGTTACGACTTCGAGAATTCCAAGATTAGTATGACTACAGCCAGTCTGGCTCGAGATCTCCACTGCTTCAATATGAGTTGTTCAGTAGTACTTGCGCCATATACCAGTTATAACTTCACCTTCCGATGCAATGCAGCTACATTGACGGATGCGCTGAAGTATGATAAGCGTAGTGGTTATTCTAACGCCGTCAAGTGGTATTGATTTGGCTAGGGAATCAAATAGAAATCAAACGAGGATAATGGGTATTTGAAAAAAACACCGGTTATTCTCGTTTTTTTATGATATATCTTTGTTATTTCAGATATTAATCGTAAATTTGTACCGGATATGGAAAATCATATTTTGGATAATTCCCAAAATAGCAATTGAAAATAATAATTGAAAATTTAAATTTATACGCATCATGAACAAGAAAACCGTAACAATCTTTACCTTGGCTATGCTGGGAGCACTTCAGGCTTCTGCACAGCAGAAGACTCCATTGTCTTACTGGTTTGACACGCCTGTCACCTTGAAGGGACAGCAAATCTGGTATGGTGGTCATCCCGAGAAATGGACAAACAAGAAACCTATCTCTGCTGGTGATACCGCCCGCAATCCCGATCCTGATTGGGAGTCAAAGTCATTGCCTATCGGTAATGGTAGTATCGGAGCCAATATTCTGGGGTCCGTGGAGGCTGAGCGCATCACGCTGAATGAGAAGACGCTCTGGCGTGGCGGTCCGAACACCAAGAAGGGCGCTGCCTATTATTGGAATGTGAACAAGAATTCTGCCCATGTGATGCAGGAAATCAGAGATGCCTTCGCTACCAACGATTGGGAAAAGGCATCCCAGCTCACCCGCAAGAACTTCAACAGTCCTGTGCCATACGAGTCTTATGCAGAAGATCCATTCCGTTTCGGTAGCTTTACCACGATGGGTGAGGCGTATATCGAGACAGGATTGAGCACTGTGGGTATGTCCAAATATCGCCGTGCCTTGTCGCTCGATTCGGCATTGGCTACCGTTTCTTTCGTCAAGGATGGTGTAAACTATGAGCGTGAGTATTTCATTTCTTATCCAGCCAATGTGATGGCTATCCGCTACAAGGCTTCCCGTCCGGGCAGGCAGAATCTCGTATTCTCTTATGCGCCTAACCCTGTATCTACAGGCAAGATGGTGGCTGATGGCAAGAATGGGCTGCTTTGGGATGCACGTCTCGATAACAACGATATGCAGTATGCTGTCCGCATCCGTGCCATCAACAAGGGTGGTAACCTGTCGAACGAAGGTGGAAAGCTGACCGTGAAGGGTGCTGACGAGGTGGTATTCCTCATTTCTGCCGATACCGATTACAAGGCAAACGATAATCCGGATTACAATGATCCTAAAACCTATGTGGGCGTGGATCCGCTGGCTACTACTCTGGGCTGGGTGAGCAAGGCAGAAGGCAAGGGTTACGCACAGTTGCTGGAGGAGCATTACAAGGATTATAGCCGTCTCTTCAATCGTGTAAGCCTGAATCTGAATGATGTGGATAACGCCAACGATATGCCAATCGATGAGCGATTGGCTAACTACCGCAAGGGGGCAAAGGATTTCTATCTGGAGCAGCTCTACTATCAGTTTGGCCGCTATCTGCTCATCGCCTCTTCGCGTCCAGGCAACATGCCTGCCAACCTGCAGGGTGTATGGCACAACAACGTGGATGGTCCTTGGCGTGTAGACTATCATAACAACATCAATCTGCAGATGAACTACTGGCCAGCCTGCACCACCAACCTGAGCGAGTGTGAGCTTCCGCTCTTCGACTTCATCCAGACACAGGTGAAGCCAGGTGAGAAGACTGCCAAGTCATATTACGGTACCCGTGGCTGGACTACATCTGTATCCAGCAACATCTTCGGTTTCACCTCTCCGCTGTCAAGCGAGGATATGTCGTGGAACTTCTCTCCATTCGCCGGTCCATGGTTGGCTACCCATCTCTGGGATTATTACGACTATACCCGCGATAAGAAGTTCCTGAGCGAGACAGCATACGATATCATCAAGGGAAGTGCCAACTTCGCAACAGATTATCTGTGGCATCGCAAGGATGGTGTTTATACAGCAGCTCCTTCCACATCTCCAGAGCACGGACCGATAGACGAAGGTGCAACCTTTGCTCATGCCGTGATTCGTGAGATTCTGCTTGATGCTGTAGAGGCCAGTAAGATTCTGGGCAAGGATGCCAAGGATCGCAAATTGTGGGAAGATGCCCTGAAGCATATTGCTCCTTACCAGATTGGTCGCTATGGACAGTTGATGGAATGGTCGAAGGATATTGATGATCCTAAGGATGAGCATCGCCATGTGAACCATCTCTTCGGTCTGCATCCTGGCCGTACCATTTCGCCTATTACTACTCCTACATTAGCAAAGGCTTCCAAGGTGGTATTGGAACATCGTGGTGATGGTGCTACCGGATGGTCTATGGGCTGGAAGTTGAACCAGTGGGCTCGTCTGCACGATGGCAACCATGCTTACAAGCTTTATGGCAACCTGTTGAAGAATGGTACATTGGACAACCTCTGGGATACGCATGCTCCATTCCAGATAGACGGTAACTTTGGCGGTACTGCGGGTATCACCGAAATGTTGATGCAGAGCCATATGGGCTTTATCCATCTCCTGCCAGCCCTGCCTGATGCATGGCAGAAGGGTTCCATCAAGGGGCTCTGTGCCAAGGGTAATTTCACGGTGGATATCTATTGGGACAACGGCCGCCTTACCAAGGCAGTTATCCTCTCCGGTTCCGGTGAACCTTGCCAGGTAAGATATGGAGATAAGGTGAAGAAGATGAAGACCCAGAAGGGCAAGACCTATGAGGTTAAGTTTTAATCAATAAAAAAGTGGTTGAAAAAACGGATGTACTTTCCGTTTTTTCAACCACTTTTTTATGATTATTCCTTGAGATGCTTCAATCTTCTCTTAGCCTCTGGATGTCCTGGATAGAGGGTTAGAGCCTTCTGGTAATTGGTGATGGCCGCTTCTTTCATTCCGGCTCTCTCGCATTCCTTACCCATGATGACATATTCCGTGGCAAGGCGCTTGAGGAATTTCTCCTGTTTCTTTTTCTCTTCATCCTTCTGCCTGATTACTTCCTTTAGACGCTCGTTCTCCGCTTGCAGTTCATTCATCTTGTTGAGTTTCTTACGGATGAAACGTTTGGCAAGAGGGTGCTCGATGTCGTAACGGCTATGGATGGCTAGGAAGAAGTTATCCAGAGCTGCTTGCATGTCTCCCTTGTCGTATGCCTTGACAGCATCATGATATTGTTTGTCTGCCTTACTCTGTGTAAGAGCCGTATGGATGGTGCTCTGGTCGTTGTAATGACGGGCAAACTGCTTGACTTCGTTGCGGACGAATATCTCGCTTTGGCGAATAGGTTCCTGCAGGCTGATTCCTTCCAGACTGGTGCAACGTGATAAGGCTACGTAGGTCTGACCGCCAGCGAAAACACCGCCGGTAAAATCTATCTTTACCTGATTGAAGGTCAGTCCCTGACTCTTATGAACAGTAATCGCCCAGGCAAGTCGGATAGGGTATTGCTCATATCTTCCAATCTCCTCTTCCTCAATCTTCTTTTCCACCTCATTGAAATGGTATCGCATGTTGCTCCAGGCTGCAGGTTCAACCATCACATCTTTTCCCTCTTCTGTGCGTACATAAATTTTGGCATTCTCGTCTTCGTCAAAGCCGATAATGGTGCCCAGCGTACCGTTTACCCATTGGTGCTCGATGTCGTTCTTGATAAAGATAATCTGAGCACCCGTTTTCAGGTAAAGCTCGATAGGGGTTGGCAGACTGCTTTCTGGGAATTCTCCTTGTATACGTCCCCGGAAGAGGCAAGGTTCGCCAGGCAAAAGCTTGAGCTGACTGTCATTGATGTAATCTACTGTATCGCGACGGGTGGACAGGGTGATGGCAAGCTTGGAGTCGCCTTCATCCAATTGGGCGCCAACACGCTGGTTTAGCAACTTCAGGTCCTGCATTCTTGCCTGACTGGTCCGGATGTTGTCGAGGATACCGATAAAGACAGGGTCGCTTTGGCGGTATACTTTCTTGAGTTCGATGCTGACCAGTTGGAACTGTTGGAAAATCTTGGCATCGAAGAAGAAACTGCTGCGGTAGAAAGGATTGAGCAGTTTGCGGTCGTCTTCTCTGACAACGGGTTCCAGCTGATAGATGTCGCCCACCAGCAGAAGCTGTTTTCCACCGAACGGTTCTCTCATGTTCCGGCAATATACTCGCAATACCTTGTCGATGAAATCAATGATGTCGGCACGTACCATACTGATCTCATCTATGATGATGAGCTCTACTTCACGGATAATCTTGATTTTCTCAGAATTATACTTCAGTGTGTTTCGGATATTGCGCACCGAATACATACTGTCGTTGGGCAGCAATGGGTGGAAAGGTAACTTGAAGAAACTGTGCAAGGTGCTTCCACCGGCATTGATGGCTGCGATGCCTGTAGGTGCCAGGACGATATGTTTTTTCTTGGTATTGGCAGCGATATAACGTAGAAAAGTAGATTTACCCGTCCCCGCCTTTCCGGTGAGGAAAAGCGAACGACGGGTAAACTGTATGATTTGGAGTGCATTCTGCAACTCCGCATTGTCGAGATCAATCATATTATTCTATTAGAGGTCATCGAAGTTGATAGGCTGTTCTGTTGGCTTAGCCTTCTTCTTCTCTTTCTTTTCTTCTGTAGCAGCAGGAGTGGTAGTTGGGGTGGTTGTTGTAGCCTCTCCATCCGTCTTCACTGTCGGAATTTCCTTCTTAATAGGGTTTCCGTTTTCATCAAGGAGAATTTCTTCTGTGAAGGCAGTACTGTCCACCTGTGTTGTATCAACCTTTGGCTTTGGTGCATAGCTGGCACAGATATACATGTCTCTTGTGATGTCATCGTCCTTTGGCTTATCGAACTTGGCATGATATTCCTTGAATGCAGGATCAGCGAAGAGCGTCTGCAGGAAGTAACCGCAGATAGGCAATGCTGTTCTGGCACCCTGTCCCAAGGCTCCTGTTCGGAAGTGGAGGCATCGGTATTCTCCTCCTACCCAGGCACCAACTACCAGTTTAGGACTGACACACATGAACCATGCGTCAGAGTGATTATTGGTTGTACCGGTCTTACCGCCAAATTCTGTGTCACGGTAATTACCTACATAGCCCCAGAGACTCTGTGAGGTACCACCCGGTTCTCTCATACCACCCTGCAGGAGCTGTTGCATCAGGAAGGCACTCTTGTACGGAATAACCTGTTCCTCTGTACTTGGTCCTTCATAAACCACCTTGCCGTCATGGTCAACAATCTTGGTCACCAATACAGGGTCGTGATGCTTACCGTTGTTAGAGATGGTGCTGTATGCGCAAGCCATCTCCAGCAGGTTGACATCGCTGGAACCCAAGGCGAGTGATGGAGTATCATCGAGCGGACTGTCGATACCCATTTTCTTGGCGGTTTCGATGATGCGCTTGATGCCCATTTCCTGACCCAGTCTTACGGCAATGGAGTTGATACTCTTGGCAAATGCATTCTTCAGTGGGATGCTATCGCCAGAGAATGAACCGTTGGCATTGCCAGGAGTCCAGGTTGTCATCTCGTGCTTCTTCTTATCGTATACCTGCATAGAGATATATTCATCGCGGCGCTTGTCGCAAGGAGTCAATCCCTGGTTCATGGCTTCTGTATAAACGAAGAGCTTGAAGGTAGAACCCGGCTGGCGCTCGGCTGTTACCTTGTCATACTTCCAGTGGTCGAAGTCGATGTCGCCCACCCATGCCTTCACGGCTCCTGTCTGTGGCTCCATGGCTACGAAAGCACTGTGCATGAAGGTAGTCATATACTTGATACTATCTTCAGAAGTCATGTTGATAGTGATGCTTCCCTTGTCGTAATCGAACACTTTGACAGGGTGAACCCACTCCTTATAATAATAGGTGACAGAATCTGGATTGTTTGGGAATTTGGCCAGCAGATTCTTATAGAAAGGCTGCTTTTCAGCAATGCCTTGGATAAAGTTTGGTATCACCTTGTGGTTCTCGTCCTGCCAAGGTTCTTCGCCCAGCCATTTTCCTTTACCAGCCTGAGTACGTCGGATGCTCCAGTGATTGTTGAAGTTCTGCTGTACCTGCTTCATCTGTTTGCGGGCAGCATCCTCGGCATACTTCTGCATGCGAGTATCGATGGTTGTATAAATCTTCAGACCGCTTGAGTAGAGGTCATAACCTTCCTCCTGGCACCAGTCTTTCAGATAATCGGCTACGGCTACGCGGAAGTATTTTGCCTGTCCGTCATAGTTCTCCTCTACCTTGAAGTCGAGTTTGATAGGAAGCTCTTTCAGCTCTTCATACTCGGTACGAGACAGATCGCCATGAGTCAACATGTTATATAATACGGTGTTTCTGCGCACCCGACTGTTCTCTGGATTGGTGCGCGGATTATAATAGGTAGTTGCCTTGAGCATACCTACCAGAATAGCAGCCTGATCTGCAGTCAGGTCTTTTGGATTCGTATTGAAGTAGGTCTTGGCTGCAGTCTTGATACCGTATGAATTATTTCCGAAATCTACCGTGTTGGCATACATGGTGATGATTTCCTTCTTGGAGAAAGCGGTCTCCAGCTTTACGGCAATAATCCACTCCTTGCTCTTGATGATGAGCAGTCGGAGCAAAGGCACCTTGCCCAGCAAACCGGTAGAATACTGCGAGCGTACGCGGAACATGTTCTTAGCCAACTGCTGTGTGATGGTAGACGCACCACGGGCATCATGATGCAGGAGGGCGTCTTTGGCAGCACCGAATACACCGATAGGGTCGATACCGATGTGCTTGTAGAAGCGCTCATCTTCCGTATCAATCAAAGCCTTGAAGAAGGCTGGATTCACCTCTTCATATTTTACAGGTGTACGGTTCTCGTTGAAGTATTTGCCAATCAGCTTGCCATCGGCACTATATATCTCTGATGCCTCTGAAGTCTGCGGATTCAGAATACCGGAGAAATAGCCTGGTGACTTACCGAAAAGCCACAGGAAGTTGATGTCTACTGCGCCCAGATAAATAATGAAGGCGATGATACAACTGACGAATGCGACAATGGTCTTGGTATACCAAGACCTACCTTGATACAAACTCTTGTACCAAGCCCAGAAAGCACATAGCTTATGCCATATTCCGGCAAAGACTGTTTTGATTTTATTCATATTAACTTATCTGTTTTTATCGGTGCAAAGATACAACTTTTATTCGAAATATCATCATTCATTCAGTTTTTTATTTGTTTTGGATATCCATTAGCGGGTATAAAATGTTTCAGGAAGTTTATCAAATGTAACATTCGGGTATAAATAAACGTTTTTTTACATTTTGAACGGAAAAAAAACTCAGAATTTGCTTGCAGAAATCAAAAATATTTGTACCTTTGCCCTCAGCAAAAAACAAGCATATATACAAAAACTTAAATAAAAACATAATAATTATGGTAAGCAACAACATTCCACAAGTAAAGCTCGGTATTATTGCCGTTAGCCGTGACTGTTTTCCAATCGCGCTTTCTACTCAGCGCCGTGAGAACATCGTAAAAGAGTACAAGGGTGAAATTTTCAACTGTCAGACTACAGTTGAGAACGAGAAAGATATGCTCAAGGCTGTGGCCGAAGTAAAGGAGCAGGGCTGCAACGCCTTGGTTGTATTCCTTGGTAACTTCGGTCCTGAGACCCCTGAAACTTTGATTGCAAAGAACTTCGACGGTCCTGTTATGTTCGTAGCAGCTGCTGAAGGTGACGGCGATATGATCAATGGTCGTGGTGATGCATACTGCGGTATGCTCAACTGCTCTTACAACCTCGGTATGCGTCATTTGAAGGGTTACATCCCTGAGTACCCTGTTGGTACAGCAGAGGAAGTAGCTAAGATGATTGCAGACTTCGTACCAGTAGCTCGCGTCATCCTCGGTTTGAAGGGCTTGAAGATTATCACATTCGGTCCACGTCCTCAGGATTTCTTCGCTTGCAACGCTCCAATCAAGGGCTTGTACGAACTGGGTGTAGAGATTGAGGAGAACTCAGAGCTCGACCTCCTTGTAGCTTATAAGGAGCACGCGAACGATCCACGTATCGACGAGGTTTGCGCTGATATGGCCAAGGAGATGGGCGAAGGCTGCTACTATCCTGATCTCAGCCGCAGAATGGCACAGTTTGAGTTGACATTGCTCGATTGGGCTGAGGCTCACAAGGGTTCTCGCCAGTATGTAGCATTCGCTGACAAGTGCTGGCCTGCATTCCCAAGCCAGTTCGGTTTCGAGCCTTGCTATGTAAACAGCCGTCTCGTTAGCCGCGGTATTCCTGTAGCTTGCGAGGTTGATGTCTATGGTGCATTGTCTGAGTACATCGGTATGTGTGCTTCTGACGATACCGTTACATTGCTCGATATCAACAACTCAGTTCCTCGGTATATCTATGATGAGGACATCAAGGGCAAGTACGATTACAAGTTGACTGATACCTTCATGGGCTTCCACTGCGGTAACACTCCACAGTGCAAGATGTGCTCAAGCCGTAAGATTAAGTATCAGCTCATCCAGAACCGTTTGTTGGAGAATGGTTGTACACCAGACTTCACCCGTGGTACTTTGGAGGGTGATATCGCAGCTTCTGACATCACATTCTACCGTCTGCAGTGCGATTCAGAGGGCAACCTCCGCAGCTACATCGCAGAGGGTGAGGTTCTCGATGTTCCTACCCGTTCATTCGGTGGTATCGGTATCTTCGCCATCAACGAGATGGGCCGCTTCTATCGTCACGTATTGATTCAGAAGGGTTATCCACACCACGGAGCCGTAGCATTCTCTCATGTAGGCAAGACCTTGTTCGAGGTATTCAAGTATCTTGGCATCAAGGATATCGCTTACAACCAGCCAGCTAGCTTGCCTTACCCAACCGAGAATCCTTGGAAGTAAGATAAGATTCGTATGAAATAAAAAAGGCGATTGCTTTTCCTGCAATAGGAATGGCAATCGCCTTTTCTATTGATGTGATTATTAAAAAAGATAAAATAATAGATGCTCTTCTTGGCAATCTCCGAAATATGTGCTAAGTTTGCACCATGAATGAACCAAGATTTATAGAAATAGAAGATTTGAAGCCTGATTATCTGGAAGCGATTAACAGACTGATTGCGCAGCTGAGTACCAGTTCGCATACCTTTACTGAGGCAGAATTGAACAGTCTTATCGCCTCACCTCAAAGCCATCTCTATGCTTTGGAATATGATGAGAAAATCATCGGAATGGTAACCCTCTGTATCTATCAATGTCCTACAGGAAGGAAGGCATGGATAGAAGATGTAGTGGTTGACCAGAACCATCGCGGCAAGGGATATGGAAAACTGATGTTTAGAAAGGCGATGGAAGAATGTCAGAACAGGGGGAATGTAACCCTGATGCTTACTTCGCGCCCTTCTCGCATTGTTGCCAACCAGCTCTATCAGAGCCTGGGCTTTGAAAAACGGGAAACCAATGTCTATAAAATGAAATTCTGAAATACCATATAGCGAGGAGAGTATAAATAAGGCAAGGATTACACGGATTTATGGCGCTAATGCAATTGAAGCGATTTTTCTTCTTATAAAGAATCCGTGTAATCCGTGCCTAAAACTGCAAAGAGCCACTCTTTTTGTTTCTAAGAACTCCGCCACTAAAAGAAACGGCATTTTTGAACATATTGTGATATTTTGTGAATAGTGATTATTTGCAGAAAATTAGTACCTTTGCACCAGAATTCAATAGTATTGTATACCAGAAGAAATATATTAAAAATGAACATGAGAAAAATCATATGTTTTTGTTTGACTCTTGGGGCATTTTCTACGATGATGGCTCAGGAGACTTTATCGCTGAGCCAGTGCTTGCAGATGGCAGTAGACAATAACCTGTCGCTGCAGAAAAGTCGCAATGAGATTGCAAAGGGAAAGTATTCCATCAGCGAGAACCAGGCGAAGCTGCTGCCGCAGATCAACGCCGTGGCACAGTTGAACGACAACTTCACCCCTCCCGTTTCCGTGACTGACGGTTCTGCCTACGGCAAGCCTTACAATGTTACCAAAACCCTGCAGTATAATGCTTCAGCAGGCTTGCAACTCCAGATGCCGCTTTACAACCAGATGGTGAATACTGCCATCGACATTGCCAAGATAGCAGACCATCTCAACCAGCTCTCTTACGAGAAGGCGCGCGAAGACCTCATCGTGCAGACTGCCAAGATGTATTACATGGCGCAGAATACGGCTGAGCAGATCCGACTGGTGAATGACAACATCAAGCGCCTGGAAGAACTCTATGGCATCACCCAGGCTTTCTACGACAATCAGATGACCCTGGAAGTGGATGTGAAGCGAGTGAAACTCAACATCGAGAATCTCACCGTGCAGCGCGATAACGCCATCGCCATGCTCGACCAGCAATATACCATGCTCAAATATGTGATAGATTATCCTGCAGAAAAGCAAATCAAGGTAACGGAGGTGAATCCGGGAGAGATAGAGACGGTGAATGCCAACGGATTGAACACCAATCTCTACGAACTCCAGCTCCTGGAGAAGAGAAAGGAACTTGCCCAGAAGCAGACCAAGTTAGCCAAGGATGGCTATCTGCCTTCGGTGAGCCTTACCGGTAGCCTGATGTATTCTGCCTTCACCGATAAGATAGAACATTGGATTCATTCGGGCGAATCAAACCACTGGTATGGTTCCAACGGCATCGGCATCCAGCTGAGAGTGCCTGTCTTCGATGGCTTCGAGAAGCGTTCCAAGATAAGACGTGCCAAAGTGGAGGAGGAGAATGCCCGCATCGGATATGAGGATGCACTCAAGGGAATGCAGGCAGACTATATGAACGCCGTGAGCGAGGTGAACAACAGCCAGCGCAACTACAAGAAGCAGTTTGACAACTATACCCTGGCGCAGGATGTATATAATGTGACTGCCGACCAATACAAGGAGGGGGTAGGTTCCATGACCGCCGTTCTCCAGGATGAGATGCGCATGAGCGAGGCAATGAACAATTATCTTACCGCCTATTATAAATATAAGGTGGCAAACCTCTCGCTCCTGAAACTCACAGGACAATTGGAACTGGTAAAATAACAAAGGAATCATAAAGAAACAAATAATCAGAATAAAACAATGGAACAGAACGAAAATAACAAGATGGAAACAGCTCGTGAGGAAAATGCAGAAGCTACTCAGATGTCTCACGAGGATAATGCAGAAACCACTCAGATGTCTCACGAAGAAATGCAGAAGAAATTGAAGAAGCAGCGCATCCGCCAGATCATCGCCAGTCTCATCGGCGTAGCCATCCTCGTCTTCGGACTCTGGAAGATTGTCTGCCTCTTCCTGGATTATAATGCCAACGAAACCAGCAACGATGCCCAGGTAGAGCAGTATATCTCTCCTGTCAACCTCCGCGCATCGGGCTATATTGCCAAGGTTTGTTTCAAGGAGCACGAGGAGGTTCATAAGGGTGATACCCTTCTTATCCTTGACGACCGTGAGTATCGCATCCGCCTGATGGAGGCTGAGGCGGCTCTGAAGGATGCCAAGGCTGGAGCCAATGTCATTGATGCTACCCAGCAGACCACCCAGACTTCGGCTACCGTCTATTCTGCATCCATCGATGAAATTGAGGTGCGCCTTGCCAAACTTGCCAAAGACTGCGAGCGCTATCGTAACCTGGTAGAGAAGAAGGCTGCTACACCAATCCAGTTGGAGCAGCTCGAAGTGGAATATGCGGCTACCAAGAAGAAACTGGAGTCGGTAAAGCGACAGCAGGCTGCTGCCTATAAGGGCGTGAACGAGGTGGTTACCCGCAAGCAGAATGTGACAGCTGCCATCGAACGTGCTGAGGCTGCGGTGGAGATGGCGAAGCTGAACCTCTCTTATTGTGTGGTTGTAGCGCCATGCGATGGTAAGTTGGGTCGCCGCTCTATCGAAGAGGGACAGATGGTGAACGCTGGAACCACCATCACCTATATCCTGCCTAATGCCCAGAAGTGGGTTATCGCCAACTATAAGGAAACTCAGGTTGAGAATCTCTATGTGGGTCAAAAGGTACGCATGACGGTAGATGCCATCAGCAACAAGGAGTTTGAGGGCACCGTTACCGCTATCTCCGGAGCAACCGGTTCCAAGTATTCTCTTGTTCCTACCGATAATTCGGCTGGTAACTTCGTGAAGATTCAGCAGCGTGTGCCTGTAAGAATCGACTTCACTAACCTCAGCAAGGAAGACAATGCCCGCCTGGCAGCAGGTATGATGGTGATTGTGAAGGCGGAGAGAAAATCAAAGTAATGGAATATGGAAGAAGAATATAAGAATTATCCGTTCTATAGCTGGGTGCCGAAACCGCTGGGCATTATCTTCATGATCATCCTCTTCGTGCCGATGATTACGATGAGTGGTGTCTATTCCGCCAATAGCGGTGAGATGATGAGCGGACTGGGCATCCAGTCGGAATACATCGCCTTTGCGGGCTTCTGTACGTCGATAGGAATGGCTGCTTTCTCGCCATTCTTCTACGAACTGGTGTGCATCCGAAGAGAGAAGATGATGTGTATCGTGGGATTCTCCATTCTCTTTCTGCTCAGTTTTGTCTGCGCCCAGACCGATTCGCTGTTCATCCTAGGCTTGTGTAGCTTGCTGATGGGCTTTGTCCGACAGACGCTTCTGATGGCGCATCTCTTTGTACTCATCCGATATGGTTTCGGTATTGAGGCAACGAAGAATCTCACGCCGGGTTGCGAGCCTACCACCGAGGAGGCTTGGGATGCGATGGATTCAGAAAAAATGGTTTCCCAGCCGGTTATCTATCTTTTCTTCATGATTATCGGACAGTTGGGCACCTGGCTCACGGCTTGGCTTGCCTATGCCTACGAGTGGCAGTATGTATATCATTTCATGATGGCATTCATGTTGGCGGGCATCATCATCGTGTTCTTCACCATGCCTTATCATAAGTATCCGATGCCGAAGTTCCCGATTACGATGTCGAAGTTTGGCAATGTCACGGTGTTCAGCATCATGCTCTGTTCGTTTGCCTATGTGATGGTGTTCGGCAAGACGCTGGACTGGTTTGATGATCCTACCATCCGTATCTCTACAGTGGTCTGTCTCATCTTCACCGCCCTGTTTATCTATCTGGAGAAGACCCGCCGTTCACCTTATTTTATCATGGAGGTGTTCCAGCTCAGGGTTGTCAATTACGGCATCATGCTGTTCTTCCTTCTGATGGTCTGCAACTCCAGCGCCATGTTTGTGAACGTATTCACCAATGTGGGAATGAAGATAGACAACTGGCAGAATGCCACTCTGGGCAACTGGGTGATGGTGGGATATACCGTGGGTTTGATTTTTGCGATCATCGCCAGAGCCAAGAATATTCATCTGAAGTGGATGTACTGTCTGGGCTTCCTCTTTATCGGAGGCTACGCCCTCTTTATGTATTTCGAGGTACAGAACGACGGCATGTATGAGCGCATGAAATGGCCTATCATCATCCGTTCTACGGGAATGATGCTGCTCTATTCGCTCATCTCCACGATAGCCAATCAGCGCATGCCTTACCGCTTCATGTCCACCTGGGTCTGCATCATGCTCACCGTCCGTATGGTCATCGCCCCATGCATCGGTTCGGCGCTCTACACCAATGTGTTTCAGCATCGCCAGCAGTATTACGTTACCCGCTTTGCACAGGATTATGACCGTACCAGCTTGGAGACGGCAAAGACCTATGACCAGACGGTGATGGGCATGCAGTATCAGGGTAAGAGTGTAACTGAGGCGCAGAATATGGCTGCCATGAGTGCGAAGGGCAAGGTGCAGGTGCAAGCCACGCTGGTATCCATCAAGGAGATGGCAGGCTGGACCTTCTATGGCTGTCTGGTATGTGCCGGCTTGATGCTCGTAATACCTTGGCGCAAGCGCAACATCAAGGAATTGACCCGCGAGTATCTGTTGAAGAATGTAGATGTGAAATCCCTGGGAAGAAGGTAGGAAAGAGGATGCAGATTCTGCCGGAAGCGGCTGGATTCTGCTAAAATATCATAAATAATCAAGGTTATCATTCGAGGGGATTGATATTTTTGTTATCTTCGCATTTCAAGCAATTAGAAAAAATGGAGATAACAGATAATATCATCATATATGAGGCTCAGGAAATTCCTCATTTTCTGATGCAGCCTTTCTATTCTGATTATGTCGGAATAGTCATTTGTCATCAAGGGATGTTCCGTTTCTGTGTAGACGGAACATCCTTTGTTGCGTCTATGGGGGAGTCGGTTTTTCTCTCTCCCGGCACTCTGTTGCAGGTTCAGGAAACCTCTCCAGATTTCCGGTTTACCTTGCTTTTCTACCGTGTAGAGCAGATTCGCCACATGCTGGGCAATACCGTTGTGAGCATGCGCCTTTATTCTACGCTCTATCCTTCGGCTTGTACCGTGGCGCATACGGGTTATGAGGAGATGCTGTCGTCTTATGCCCAGATGCTTCTCAAGTTGGAGCAGAAGGAGGAGCCGGATACCTACAGCCAGCATGAGCAGAAGCTGCTTCTCATGGCGGTAACCTATCGCCTTTGCAGCATCTTCTCTTCTACGTTCAAGGCGGCGGGTAAGGAGATGGAGCGCAAGGTAGAGGTCTTTGAGTCGCTGGTCAAATTGATAGAGGAACATTTCATGCGTGAGCGCAGTGTGGCTTTCTATGCCGATCAGCTCTGCATCACTCCCAAATATCTTTCCGTTATCGTGAAGTCAGTATGTGGCAAGACGGTCCAGCAATTACTTTTCAAGGCGATTATCCGTCGCAGCATTTATCTGATGAAGAATACGAACAAGACGATTCAGCAGATAGCCAGTGATCTCAGCTTCCCGAATGCCTCAGCCTTCGGCACCTTCTTCAAGAAGCATACCGGTTTGTCGCCTAAGAATTACCGGATGGGGGCGGAGTAGCGCCAAGAGAAAAACTCTACTCTCAATTCCACTCTTCACTCTTCACGTATATAGTGTAAAGCGTTGAGTATAAGATATTTATGGCTGTGAAGAGTTACGCCGACTCTTCACCACTCTTCACCACTCTTCACACGATTGATTTTTCTGCTGTTTATAAGGGAAATTAGAGGTCCAAGAAATCGGAATAAGGCTCAAGTAAACTTTAACAAAGCCTTACGTAAATTTTATCTGAGGCTTAAACCAAATTTAAAGAAGGCTTAAACCAAACTTAAAGGAGGCTTAAACCAAGCTTAATAGAAGCCTGATGCTGGTCACAATAGAGGCTTGATGCTGGTCACAATAGAGGCTTGATGCTGGTCACAATAGAGGCTTGATGCTGGTCACAATAGAGGCTTGATGCTGGTCACAATAGAAGCCTGATGCTGGTCACAATAGAAGCCCAAATGGTGAAGAGTGGTGAAGAGTTGTGAAGAGTCGGCGTAACTCTTCACCGTAGTAAGTAATTTGTATTCAGATGTTTATGCCATATGTGTGAAGAGTGAAGAGTGGATTTGAAAGTAGGGGTTACACGCAGAAGAATTCCGTCTGCCATTATGCTTTTGGTGAAGCGTTTAATAGGTATATAGAAATCTCTATCCCGACGTAGTATTTTTTATCCTTCGACGGCACAATATTGCCCGCCTAGGGGCAATATTGTGCCTTAGTAAGACAATAAGTGAAATGCCCCCATTCGCATTTGAAATCTACAGGATTGCACATGAAACTTACAGACTTTCCATCCGTTTCTTAGTAAGAGAAATAATTATTATCGCTATTATCTGTGTTAAAAACCCAAGAATTACTTCGTTTCTCATTATTTTTTATTATCTTTGCCCCAAATAACAATTAAAAACAAAGAATATGAGCACATCACCATTACGTGTACCTACTTCATTTAGGTTACCAGCAGAGCTTCTTGAGGAGCTCAAGGAGTGTGCTAAGGCTACCAATCGTAGCCTTAACAATTACGTAGAATCCATTCTTATGGATTTTATGAGTAAGAACAAGACCATGGAGGAAAATGCGATTACTCCCGATTTGCAAGCGAAGCTTGACAAGGCGAGAGAAGAACATAAAAACGGAGAAACTCTGTGCTTTGACACAGCACAAGATGCAATCGCATGGATGGAAGCTTTATGATATATCGAATAGAATTCTCTAAGGATGCACAGAAGGTCATTAAGAAATGGAAGAAATCAAATCTACCTCTATTCAAAAAACTAGAGAAGTTGATTCCAGAACTTTCTGAGCACCCTAGAACAGGTAAAGGACATCCAGAACCTTTGAAAGGTGGAAACGACATCACGTATTCTAGACATATTACTGCCCAGGACAGGATTATCTATGACATACTCGATGAAGAAATTCTTGTGTCCATTATTGAGCTAGAAGGACATTACAATGACAAATAACCGAGTCCATATTTCTGTGGAATCGGTAGCTTATAGAATGTATAACAATAAAAAAAATAAGATATATAAGAAACAGAAAAGAAAGATATAACATAGTAAGATTATAAATTTGCGTTTACTAATTTGTTCGGAAACACTTAAATTTTGCCAGAATTAAAGTTATATTCCACACAAAGAGTAAGTTCTGTAAACGCCTACGCTATAGCGTGGGCGGAACTTATCGTGTGGATGGGCCCGGCAAAAGCCTAAGTGTTGATAAGGGAAGCTCACGCTTCTTCTTTGTCTTCACTTCATCAAGGCTTTCTTTGGATGGCTTTCCAGCCAATCCTTCTGTCCGCTGCCCGTTTTACTCCGATAATGATTTAGTTCCAAACGCACCCATCAGCTATAGCAAAAGACGTTGGAGTTCGCTTCAATGTTTGTTGCTATACCTTATTATATATAGTAACCAACAATGAAAAGAGCTACGAATGGACAAATTAAGAATGCAGAGCAGTAATGGTGTCGAGGACAACATTACGAAAATTGCGCAGCTGTTTCCCGACTGCGTTACGGAGACTGTAGATGAAAGAAGCGGTCAGCCAAAGCACCTCATAGATTTCGAGAAACTCAAGCAGAATCTTTCTGATAGTGTGATATCAGAAAGAGCAGAACGCTACCAGTTTACCTGGCCCGACAAGAGCAAGGCGATTCTCCTTGCCAATTCTCCAATCAATGCCACACTTCGTCCTTGCCGTGAAGACAGCGTTGATTTCGACAACACCCAGAACCTTTATATCGAGGGCGACAACCTCGATGTTCTCAAATGTCTGAAGGAGACTTACCTCCACAAGGTGAAAATGATCTATATAGACCCACCTTACAACACCGGAAACGATTTTGTTTATGAAGATGATTTCGCTCAGTCTTCAGAAGAATACCTCGCCAACTCAGGACAGTTTGACGAGCAGGGCAATCGTATGTTTACCAATGCCGAAAGCAATGGTAGATTCCATACTGATTGGCTCAATATGATTTATCCGAGATTGAAAGTTGCAAGAGACTTGCTGACTGATGATGGTGTGATATTTATCTCTATTGACGATAATGAAATTGAGAACCTTCGAAAAGTTTGCGATGAAGTGTTTGGAGAACAAAACTTTCTTGCAACTTTTGTTTGGGAAAAACGCACATCAAGAGAAAACAGAAAAGTTTTTTCTACAAACCATGAATATATTTTGTGCTTTGCAAAAAAGAAAAACATTTTTGAACCAACTAGAGGAAGCCTTCCTTATACAGAAGATATTTTAAAAAGATATACAAATCCAGATAATGATCATAGAGGGAAATGGCAATCAGTAGCACTAACTGTTCAAGGAGGACATGGAACACCTTCTCAATTTTACGACATAATTACTCCTAATGGAAGAACGATAAAATTACCATCAGGATTATGCTGGCGCTATACAGAGAAAAAACTAAAGGAACTTATTGACGATGGAAGAATTTACTTTGGTAAAGAGGGCAATAACGTTCCTCGTCTAAAACTATATCTGTGTGAAATTGAACAAGGTGTAACACCACATACATTATGGCTTGCAAATGAAGTAGGAACCAACGATATCGCGAAGAAAAACTTGGTTAGCTTGTTTGATAGCATCGCTTGTTTTGATACTCCCAAACCAATTTCTCTAATAAATCGTCTTTTACAAATATCAAATAACAAAGAAGCTATCATCCTCGACTTCTTCAGTGGCTCCGCCACCACAGCCCATGCTGTCATGCAGCTCAACTCTGAAGATGGCGGCAACCGCAAGTTCATTATGGTGCAGCTCCCAGAAAAGACCGATGAGAAGAGCGAAGCTTTCAAGGCAGGCTATAAGAACATCTGTGAAATAGGCAAGGAACGAATCCGCCGTGCCGGCAAGAAAATCAAGGAGGAATCTCCTTTAACCACCCAGGACCTCGATACAGGCTTCCGTGTGTTGAAACTCGATTCCACCAATATGCAGGACATTTACTATTCTCCAAAGGATATTTCGCAAGCTGACCTCTTCTCGCAGGTTGATAATGTGAAGCCGGATAGAACTGGCGAAGACTTGCTCTTCCAAGTGATGCTTGAACTCGGCGCAACCCTGGATTCGAAGATAGAAACGACAACGGTAGCTGGCAAGACCATCTATAACGTTGCCGAAGGATACCTCGTGGCTTGCTTCGATCCGGATGTAACCGACGATGTGGTAAAGGCCATCGCCCAGATGCAGCCAGCCTACGCCGTGCTCCGTGACACCAGCATGAAGGACGATTCCACCGCCACCAACTTCGAGCAGATTTTTAAAACATATTCTCCTGACACGGTCACCAAAATTCTTTAGAAAGGGATTTTGAAAGGTAAAAAAGTAAAAAGGTAAAAAAGTAAAAAGAGCATTTTTGCTGTGTTTACTTGAAACTTGTAAAAGTAAAAAGAGCTTTACTGATTACGATTATGAAACTGAAGTTTAAGATACAACAATATCAGACCGATGCCGTGGAGAGCGTCATCAACGTCTTCAAGGGGCAGCCCAACCAAGCCAACCTGGAATACAGGATGGATAAGGGAAAACTGTATGTGGTTGACAGCAAGAAGCATGACATCAAATTCGTTCAAACAGATGTCTTTGCCGATAGCGATGATGCCGGCAATAGCCTGGGCTATAAGAACAACCGCCTCGCCATGGATAAGGTGGCTCTCTTTGACAACATCCGACAGATTCAGACCGAGAACAACATCCATCAGGATGAAGAACTCTGTCAGAAACTCGGAGCCTGCCAGCTCGATGTGGAGATGGAAACCGGTACGGGAAAGACATACGTCTATATCAAGACCATGTTCGAACTGAACAAGCAGTATGGCTGGACCAAGTTTATCGTGGTGGTTCCAAGCATAGCTATCCGAGAGGGTGTGAAGAAGAGCTTCGACATCACGGTAGATCACTTCATGGAGCAATACGGCAAGAAGGCCCGCTACTTCATCTACGACAGCAGCAGCCTCAACGACATCGACACCTTCTCGCAGAGCAACGACATCAGCGTGATGATCATCAACACCCAAGCCTTCAACACCATGAAGGAGGGAGCCAAGAACAAGGCGGCACGCATCATCAACTCCGAACGAGATGAGTTCGGTTCCCGAAAGCCTATCGCCGTTCTTGCTGCCAACAACCCTATCATCATCCTGGATGAACCGCAGAAGATGGGAGGTGCCGCAACACAGACGGCACTCAAAGCCTTCAATCCGCTCTTCACCCTGAACTACTCAGCTACCCACAAGGAGCACCACAACACGGTGTATGTACTCGATGCTCTCGATGCCTACAACCACAAACTGGTGAAGAAGATAGAGGTAGTAGGCTTCGAACTGAAGAACCTGAAAGGTACCGACAGCTATATCTATTTTGCAGAGCTGCTGCTCTCGAAAGACAAGGCACCACAGGTAAGGCTGGAGATAGAACAGCAGAGCACTACGGGAGCCATCAAGCGAATCTACAAGAAGTTGGGCGAAGGCGACGATCTCTATAGTGCCTCCGGAAATATGCTGCAATACAAGGGGTTCATGATTACCGACATCGTGGTGGATGCCCACCAGCCAAGTCGCAGCCAGGTGAAGTTCAGCAACGGCGAGAGTCTGATGCTGAAGGAGGTAATCGGCAACGTAACTGCCGACCACAAGGCTCGCATCCAGATAAGGGAAACCATCAAGGCGCACTTCCGCAAAGAGAGTGCGCTCTTCCATCGTGGCATCAAGTGCCTCTCCCTTTTCTTCATCGACGAGGTTGCCAAGTATCGCCAGTATGATGAAGCCGGCAAGAAAATACTGGGCCGCTATGGAGAGATATTCGAACAGGAATACCGGGCAGAGCTGAACGAAAATCAGAATATGTACGACCCGGAGTATATGCAGTATCTCAGCTGCATCCCTGTCAACAAGACCCATGAGGGTTATTTCTCCATCGACCCCAAGACCAAGCGTTTTAAGGACAGCGATGAGAAGAAGGGAGCTGGAAGCGACGACGTATCGGCTTACGACCTGATTATGAAAGATAAAGAACGACTGCTGAGTCTCGACCCAACTTACTCGCCAGTTCGCTTCATCTTCTCCCACTCTGCCTTGAGAGAAGGTTGGGACAATCCGAACATCTTCCAGATCTGTTCGCTCCGACAGGCAAACAGCATCTCGCAGAAGCGTCAGGAAGTGGGACGAGGATTGCGACTCTGCGTTGACAACAAGGGAGTGCGACAGGATGCCGATACCCTGCAGGGGCAGGTGCAGCAGATTAACCGCCTTACCGTGATTGCCTCTGAGGGCTATGCTGATTTCGTAAACGACCTGCAGAAGAATATTTCGGAAGATCTCTACGACCGTCCGAAGGTTGCCGACATCGATTACTTCGATGGAAAGACCTTCACGATTGAGGATGGCAGCAAGCATAGTATCACGACATCGGAAGCCAAGAAGATTTATTTCTATCTGGTGAAGAACAGTTATGTGGATGATGAAAGTCATGTAACCGATGCTTACCGCTCTGCCGCAACATCGGGAACACTCGCAACATTGCCAGACGAAGTAAAGCCATACGGCAAATGGATTCACAAACTGATAGAAGGCGTATGGAATCCTTCAGCCCTTGACGGTATGATAGAAAACGGAAGTACGCCGCAGACTCCGGAGAACAGACTGAACGAGAACTTCACGAAGAAGGAGTTCCAGGAACTCTGGAATCGCATCAACCACAAATACGCCTATACGGTGAACTTCGAAAGCAAGGAACTGATAGAGAAAGCCATTGCTGCCATCAACAAGGAACTGGTGGTTTCAAAACTGAGCTACGTGGTAACCCGAGGAGTGCAGAAGACGGAACTGAAACATGACGACATGAAGGCGGGCAGCATGATGGTGCAGGAAGAAATGCAGCATGATGACCTGAGAACGGATGTAGTAAGCACCGTGAAGTACGACCTGCTAGGCAAGATAGCCACCAACACCCGATTGACCCGTAAGACCATCGCCGGGATTCTGAGTCAGATTAAGCCAGAAAAGTTTGATATGTACAAGATGAATCCTGAAGAGTTTATCCGTAGGGTAAGCCGCCTGATACTGGAGCAGAAAGCCACCATCATCGTAGATCATATCAGTTACAACGAGATAGAGGGGAGCTACGATTCCGCCATCTTTACGGAGGAGAAACATACCTCGCTCGACAAGGCTTACCAGGGAAGGAAGAGCATTGTGGATTATGTGTTTACCGATGGAACGGCAAAGCAGAGTGTGGAGCGCAAGTTCGTGGAAGACCTCGATACGAGCACCGATGTTGCCGTATATGCCAAGTTGCCAAAGGGTTTCCACATTCCTACCCCTGTGGGCAATTATTCTCCCGACTGGGCGATAGCCTTCAAGGAAGGTGCCGTGAAGCATGTCTATTTCGTAGCCGAAACCAAGGGCAGCATGTCAACCCTCGACTTGCGAGGTATAGAAGATGGCAAGATAGCCTGTGCCGACAGGCTATTCGAACAACTCTCAGGTTCGGGCATCTACTATCATAAGGTAACCAACTACGACGACTTGATGGAATGGGTGAAATAATTCTTAATGTTAAATGTTAAGTGTTGAATGTTGAATGTTAAGCAATAGGACATGGAACAGCCGAAACAGATAAACAATACCAGCGAACGATTGGTGGACGACCTGAAATCGAGGTTGTCCACCCAAAGTCGCATATCCATCGCCGCTGCCTCTTTCTCCATCTACGCCTTCGAAGCCATGAAGGCGGAACTGGAGAAGGTGGAGGAAGTGCGCTTTATCTTCACCTCGCCAACCTTTGTGGCAGACAAGACGAAGAAAGAGAAACGGGAGTTCTACATACCGAAGTTGAACCGTGAACGCAACCTCTATGGTACGGAGTTTGAAATCAAGCTCCGCAACCAGCTGTCGCAGAAAGCCATCGCCAAGGAGTGTGCAGCATGGATCCGGAAGAAAGTGAAATTCAAGTCCAATTCTTCACAGGAAGGAATGGGCGGATTTCTGCATCTCTGTGATGGTGAACCTTCTGCCTTACCTGTCTTTGATATGAATGCGCCCAGCAAGCAGCATGTTTATCTTCCTTTTGATGATTTCAGCACCACCCAACTGGGATGCGAAAAGGGCAACAATGTCTATACGATGGTCAATGTGCTGCCTTCTCCTTCTGCCGAGGCTTATCTGCAGATATTCAACCAGCAATGGGAGAACGATGAGAAATTCAAGGACGTAACTGCCAGGGTTTTGGAATACATCGAGACGGTTTATCAGGAGAATGCGCCCGAATACATCTACTTCATCGCTCTCTACAACATCTTCCATGAATTTCTGGAAGATATTTCTGAAGATGTTCTTCCCAATGAGCGTACCGGTTTTAAGAACAGCCTCATCTGGAACAAGCTATACAACTTCCAGAAGGATGCGGCACTCGCCATCATCAACAAGCTGGAGAAATACAACGGTTGTATTCTTGCCGACAGTGTGGGATTGGGAAAGACCTTTACGGCGCTTGCCGTCATCAAGTATTACGAAAACCGCAACAAGAGTGTACTGGTGCTTTGTCCGAAAAAGCTGAATGAGAACTGGATTACCTTCCGTTCCAATTACAAGAACAATCCGATAGCTGGCGACCGTCTGCGCTACGACATCCTCTTCCACACCGACCTTTCACGAGAACATGGAAGTTCCAACGGCTTGGATCTGGACCACATCAACTGGGGCAACTACGACCTCGTGGTCATCGACGAAAGTCATAACTTCCGCAATGGAGGAAACGTGGATGAAGAGGAAGATGATGATGAGCAGCAGGAGGATAGAAAGGAAAACAGATATCAGAAACTGATGAACCGGGTGATTCGTACCGGTGTGAAGACGAAGGTACTGATGCTGAGTGCTACCCCTGTGAACAATAGATTTGGCGATTTGAAGAACCAGTTGCAGCTGGCTTACGAAGGCAGAAGCTGCTCGTTTGACGAAGCATTGGGACTAGGCAAGAACGTAGATGACATCTTTACGAATGCCCAGAAGGTATATAACCACTGGGCAAAACTGAAGGCGGAAGAACGCACAACGGAAAGGCTGCTCAACGACCTGAGCTACGATTTCTTCCAGTTGCTGGATGCCGTGACCATCGCCCGTTCGCGCAGCCACATCATGAAGTATTATGATACAAGTGCCATCGGTGAATTTCCACATCGTCTGCCTCCTATCTCCCGTCGTCCGAAACTCACCGACATCAGCAATGCCATCAACTTCAGGGACATTGCCACAGAACTGGACAATCTGAACCTGTCTATCTACACCCCATCGCTCTATCTGCACGATAGCGCCAGAAACAGCTATACCATCGACTATGAGGGAAGCGGCTTGTCTATTGACGGACGAGAGAAGGGATTGCGAAATCTGATGGCAACCAATCTACTGAAACGACTGGAAAGTTCGGTCAACTCCTTCCGCCTCACCTTGGAGCGCATCACGGCTTACATCAATGAAACCATCTCGCTCATCGACCAGGAAGCTGAAGAGATAAGAGGTTTCAGACTCAGGGATATGGATTATATCAGTTGGCGAAGAGATCTGGCAGCAGATCAGGAAGTACTCAGGATGCTGCTCCTGATGCTGGAAGATATTACGCCAGCTCATGACAGCAAGTTGCAAATGCTGATAGAAGACTTGAAGGAGAAGTTTGCCCATCCTATCAACAAGGATAACCGGAAGGTGCTCATCTTCACAGCCTTTGCCGATACGGCAGACTATCTCTATCAGGAACTTGCCGAAAGAATCAAGGCAGATTGCGGACTGAACGCTGCCCTCATCACGGGTAGTACTGAGGGCAAATGCACCATTCCAAAGTTTGAGTGTACATTTAATAATGTTCTCACCTTCTTCTCGCCCATCTCCAAAGACAAAGGTGACATCTTTGATGAAAAGGACGCAGCCAAGAAACCGTGGATTCATGAAAACATCGATGTACTCATCGCTACAGACTGTATATCGGAAGGTCAGAACCTGCAAGACTGCGACTATCTGATTAACTACGATATCCATTGGAACCCCGTACGCATCATCCAGCGTTTTGGACGTATTGACCGTATTGGCAGCCGGAACAAGGAAATACAGTTGGTAAACTACTGGCCTGATATGGAACTGGACGAATATATCCAGTTGAAAGGCAGAGTGGAGAGCCGTATGAAAGCCACTGTTCTGACTTCTACAGGAGATGATAACCTGCTGAGTGACAACGAAAAGGGAGACCTGGAATATCGCAGAAAGCAGTTGAAGAATCTTCAGGAAGAAGTGGTTGACATTGAGGATATGGACACCGGTATCAATATCATGGACCTGGGACTGAACGAGTTTCGTCTCGACCTCCTATCATATATCAAGGAACATCCCGACATAGAGCATGCTCCTTTCGGAATGAATGCCGTGGCAGGTGCAAAGGGCGACATTAAGCCTGGCGTTATCTATGTGTTGAAGAATCGCAATAATGCCGTGAACATCGACAAGAAAAACCTACTTCATCCTTTCTATATGGTGTATCTGTCGGATGACGGCGAGGTAATCTGTGACCATCTTCATCCCAAGAAGCTGCTGGATACCCTGCGATTGCTCTGCAAGGACAAGAAGGAATACGACAGAAACCTTTGTGCCCTGCTAAGTAAGGAAACCAGCGACGGCAGACAC
Organism: Prevotella sp. Sow4_E9_plate; assembly: GCF_052116205.1. NCBI lineage: Bacteria > Pseudomonadati > Bacteroidota > Bacteroidia > Bacteroidales > Prevotellaceae > Prevotella > Prevotella sp. Sow4_E9_plate. Next base: position 43,096 of record NZ_JBQKLN010000001.1, read on the forward strand.
ATGGAACATTATAGCGACCTGTTGCAGAAGGCCATCGACAGTATGGTACGCATCAAGGAAGAGAGCGACATAGACAGTCTTTTCTCGCTGGGTGAAACCACGGCTTTGACCAATGAGATCAAGGGATTGGATGATTTCGAACTCATCACCTTCCTGGTTATCAGATAAGCAATCTCTTTAATCATAAAGTTCCAAGTTCAATGTGCAAAGTAAAAAAGAACTTATGAATATATTAAATTTCCCCGACTTTACGTTGGTAAACCGAGTAGTACCCAAGGTGGCTTTTTACAGCCATCTTGAGGTAACGGCTCGCATGAAATCTGCATTTATTGAGAATGTAGAGCAGGTAGTTTGGCTCTATAAGTTGGCACCCAGTAATCTGCATGTGACAGATGGAAAGGATGTTCACGAACTCACCATCTTTCTTATTAAGCTTAAGAAAGGAATTTCAGACTGTTCAGACATCTTCCGCTATATTGATAGCAAGTTACCCCGACATACGATTTTCATCATTCAACAGGATAACCGATATCAGTTATTGGTAAACTACAAGCAATGGAAGGATGCTTCTGCTGGCACATTCGAGATCATCAAGTCATTTTCTACAGACTGGTTATCAGAAGAAATGCTATCTCTCCGTCTGGATAGTTCTTCTAATATGGATACACTCTATGAATCCTTGGTTCGGCAGATTGCATCAACCCAGATTACTTCTTCTCAGCAGAATCTGCATCAAGCTGTTTTCCAGACCATTCAAATAGAAGCAATAAAAAAGGAAATGGCTGCTATCAGAAAGAAAGAACTGAAAGAGCAGCAACCGCAAAAGAAATTTGCCTTGCATCAAAAATACATGCAGCTAAAAAAGAAGCTGGAGGAACATATTTAGTGATATGCAAAATGTAGCTATGATGGTCGCGAAGGGTTCCTAAGTCTACAACTGCATATTACTTATTTTTCCAGTTATTTATGCAAAAATCGATTAAATATTTGGAGTTTACAAAAAAACAACGTATCTTTGTCATCAGATTTAAAAATAATTAAAATCTAACAAGATGGCAAAGTACATCAACCCCTTTACCGATTGGGGCTTCAAACGTCTTTTCGGTCAAGAATTCAGTAAGGATTTGCTGATAAGCTTTCTCAACGATCTGTTGGAGGGCGAGCTCCACGTCAAGGATGTAGTGTTCAAAGACAAAGAGCAATTGCCACAGACCAAAGATCAACGAGGCATTATCTACGATGTTTTCTGCGAAACCGACACAGGCGAGCGATTCATCCTGGAAATGCAGAACAAGTGGCAACCCAATTTTCTGGATCGCTCCATCTGCTATGCCTGCAGAAGTATTCTGGAACAGGTAGATAAGGGCAAAGCAGAGAATCAGGATGCCTATAAGTTTCTGCCGATATACACAGTTTGTTTCATGAACTATATGCCAAAGGCAGGCGAAGTAAACAAGTTCAGAACAGACATCATATTGGCAGATAAGGAGAGCAAGGAGCAAGCTTCCAACAAGCTTCGCTTCATCTACTTGGCCCTGCCTCTTTTCAAAAAAGAGCCAGCGGAATGTGAGAGTGATTTTGATAAATGGATTTATGTATTGACTCATATGGAAGCATTAACAAGAATGCCTTGGACGGCACAAAAGAAGATTTTCGAGAAGCTTGAGGAATATGCCGACAGTCATAGACTCTCGAAGAAAGAATGGGAAGCCTACGAGAACAGTCTTTGGATTGCTCGCGATAATTTGGCATGTATGGCGGCCGCAGAATCAGAAGCCAGAGCTGAAGGCATGGCAAAAGGCATGGCAAAAGGTATGGCTGAAGGAAGAGCTGAAGGAAGAGCTGAAGGAAGAGCTGAAGGAAGAGCTGAAGGAAGAGCTGAAGGAAGAGCTGAAGGCTCTAATGAGGCAAATATAAATGCTGCACAGCGTATGCTTGCTGATGGTATGTCGAAAGAGCTTGTCATGAAATATACAGGTCTTTCACTCGAGCAAATCAGCAATATCAAATAAATACAAGTGAATAAAAAAGGTGTATCAGAAAAACTTTATGATTTCTGATACACCCTTTTTTCTTGCCGATGAGCCTACTGGAAATCTGGATTCCAAAAATGGCAAGGAGGTGATGGAACTGCTTTCTGAGCTGCACAAGGAGGGCACCACCATCGTAATGGCACCCCACTCGTTGCATGATGCCAATTATGTCTATATCTCTTCATCAATGAATCGGATGATTTCATCCTGCTGGTCGGGATGATACCAGTGGATTTCGGTATCTCGCTTAAACCAGGTGAGCTGCTTGCGCATGTATTCACGGCTATGCGACTGTATCTGGCGGATGGCTTCATCCTTATCTATCTCGCCATCGAAATAGGCAAACATCTCTTTGTACCCCACGGTTCTCAAGGCGGTGAGACCCTTGTGCGGATATACGCTGCGGGCTTCTGCCTCCAGGCCTTCCTCCATCATCAGCAACACACGCTGGTTGATTCGGTCGTACAATTCGGCACGGTCGCGGTTCAGACCTATCTTGATGATGCGGAAAGGACGCTGCTTCTTCTCGGCTACACGGAAAGAAGTATAGGTCTTGCCAGTTTGGTGGCAGATTTCCAAGGCATGCACCACGCGGCGTGGATTCTTCTTATCTACTATCGCCCAATGCTCCGGATCCATCTTATGGAGTTCTTCTACCAGCGCTTCCAAGCCTTCTTCTTCCAGGCGCTGTTTCATCCAGGTACGGATGTCGTCCCGCACGGTAGGAATATCGTCGATACCCTTGCATACGGCATCGATATACATCATGCTGCCGCCTGTAAGCAGCGCCACATCATGATTCTTGAAGATTTCTTCTTTCAGGAGATTCATCACATCGGTCTCGTATTGGGCTGCGCTGTAATAATCTTTGATGTGATGGTTGCCTACGAAATAATGCTTCACCCGCTGCTGCTGTTCGGCAGTAGGCGCTGCGGTTCCGATAGGGAGTTCTGCGAAGATCTGGCGGGAGTCGGCATTGATAATAGGTATAGAGAGATGTTCTGCCAGTGAAAGGCAAAGCTCCGTTTTACCTACACCGGTAGGACCTAAAACCACAATCAATGTTTTCATATATCATTCTTTATATTCAAGAAAAAAGCATCCTTGCTCGTTTCATAAACCTATGCAAGAATGCTCTTTTTACCTTTTTACTTTTTTACCCTTTTACTTTTATCGGATAATGCCGCGCTGAGAACTCTCTACGAAGTCGATGATGTACTGGATTTCCTTAGTCACCTCAAGATTCTTCTTGATTTCCTCGATACCTTCCTTCAGGATACCCTTGCTGTAGAGCAGGCGATAAGCCTCGTGGATGTTCTGGATGGTCTCGTTGCTGAAACCACGGCGACGCAAACCGATGAGGTTGATGCTGCAATAGCGGGTTGGCTCCTTGCCGGCAATGATATAAGGAGGAATATCCTGAGAGAAACGGCAACCGCCCTGGATCATCACGTAGCCTGCGATGTGGCAGAACTGATGAACGAGAACGTTGGCGCTTACGATGGCGTTGTCATCTACAACCACCTCGCCGGCAAACTTGGTAGAGTTACCGATAATCAAGCCGCTGCCCAGTTCACAGTCGTGAGCCACGTGAACAGTCTCCATCAGGAGGTTGTTGCTGCCTACCACTGTCTTGCCCTTAGAGGCTGTACCACGAGAGATAGTAACGTTCTCACGGATGCTGTTGTTGTCGCCCACCTCGCAGGTTGTCTGCTCACCCTTGAACTTCAAGTCCTGAGGCTTGGTAGAGATGCTGGCGCCTGGGAAGAATTCATTATTATTGCCGATACGAGCGCCCAAGTGGATGGTAACGCTGTTCTGCAATACGTTGTTATCGCCCAAAACGGTGTCCTTGTCGATATAGCAGAAAGGACCGATAATGTTGTTGTCACCGAGTTTTGCCTCTGGATGAACAAACGCTAATGGACTAATCTGATTCATATTTCTATCTTATTATTACTTGTTCTTAACAATCTGTGCTGTGAAAGTAGCCTCAGCCACCACCTGGTCGCCTACGAACATATAGCCCTTCATAGAGCTGATGCCATGACGTACGGGTGCGAGCAACTCCACACGGAAGAGGAGGGTATCGCCTGGAACCACCTTCTTGCGGAACTTCACGTCGTCGAGCTTCATGAAGTAAGTGCTCCAGCGCTCAGGCTCTTCCAGCTGGTTCAATACGAGCAGACCGCCACACTGTGCCATCGCCTCTACCTGGAGAACGCCTGGCATTACTGGCTCCTCTGGGAAGTGACCGGTGAAGAATGGCTCGTTGCTGGTTACGTTCTTAACGCCCACGATGCTGGTAGGACCCATGGCGATGACCTTATCTACCAACTGCATTGGATAGCGATGAGGCAGGAGCTGGCGGATGCGGATGTTATCCATGATTGGCTCCTCGTTTGGATCGTAGATAGGAGCCTGAATTTCGTGCTTGCGAATCTCCTTGCGCATGAGACGGGCGAACTTGTTGTTCACGGTGTGGCCTGGTCGGGTAGCGATGATGCGACCCTTGATAGGCTTACCGATGAGCGCCATATCGCCGATGATGTCGAGCAGCTTATGGCGAGTACACTCGTTCTCCCACTGCAAAGGACGGTGCTGGATGTAACCCAACTTGCTGGCATCCATGTGAGGCACCTTGAGATGGTCGGCGAGCTGATCGAGCTGCGCCTGCTCTACCTGGCGCTCGTAGATAACGATGGCATTGTCCAAGTCGCCACCCTTGATGAGGTTAGCCTGGAGCAATGGCATGATATCGCGAACGAAAACGAAGGTACGTGCCGAAGCAATCTCGTCAACGTAGGTCTCCATCTTGTCGAGGGTAGCAAACTGGCTGTTGATGAACTTGCTCTCGAAAGAACACATCGCCGTGATGCTGAACTCCTCATCTGGAAGAATGGTGATGACAGAACCGTTGTCGTCCTTCACCTCAATCTTATGACGGATGATGTAATAGTCCTTCTCTGCATTCTGCTCCTGGATGCCCACGCTCTGAATCTTCTCTACATACATGGATGCAGAGCCGTCGAGGATAGGGAATTCAGGACCGTTAACCTGGATGAAACAGTTGTCGATGCCGAGGGCATAGAGTGCTGACATACCGTGCTCGATGGTAGAGATGCGGATATCGCCCTTACCGAGTACGGTGCCACGCTGGGTTTCAACGACGTTCTCAGCTACAGCCTGGATGATAGGCTCGCCTTCGAGGTCGATGCGCTGTATCTTATAACCGGTGTTCTCTGGTGCAGGATTGAAAGTCACGGTGAGGCTCAAGCCTGTGTGCAATCCTTTTCCACAAAGAGAGAAACTACCTTTCAGTGTTTTCTGTTTTGACATAATTATATTCATTTTTTAGGCACGGATTACACGGATTTTTTCTCTGCGTTTTCTTCGGAATCCTTAGTGGCATTAGCCTCCGCGTCATCCGTACCTTATTATTTTTAATTGTTTTTCTTTAATTCTTCAATCTGCTTCTTCAGGTCGTTGAGCTCCTTGTACATGTCAGGCAGGCGACGGAAGATGGCCTGTGACTTGAAGTAAGCACGCTGCTCCATAGGAGGAGTACCGATGAGCTGCTGGCCGCTCTTGAGGCTGCCTGGCACACCGCTCTGTGCTCCGAGGAACACCTTGTCGCCGATGGTGATGTGACCTGCGAGACCCACCTGTCCGCCAAACATACACCATTCGCCAACCTTGGTACTGCCGGCTACACCCACCTGAGAAGACATCACGGTGTTGGCACCGATGTCGGTGTTGTGGGCAATCTGAACCAGGTTGTCGAGCTTCACGCCCTTGCGAACGTAGGTAGAGCCCATGGTAGAGCGGTCAACGCAAGTGTTGGCACCAATCTCCACATCATCCTCGATGGTTACGATACCAATCTGAGGAATCTTGTCGTATCCATCAGGTCCTGGAGCGAAGCCGAAGCCATCAGCACCGATGACACAACCTGCATGGAGAGTTACGTTATCGCCGAGCTTACAGCCGTGATAAACGGTTACGTTAGGGTAGATGAGGGCATTCTTGCCAATCTTCACACCCTCGCCGATGTAGGCGTGAGGATAAATCTGGCTACCTTCGCCCACCTCGGCACCATCGCTGATATAAGCGAAAGCGCCAATATAGACGTTCTCTGCCACCTTAGCCTTTGGAGAAACAAATGCCAATGGGTCGATGCCTGTCTTCTTTGGTTTCATAGACTCGTACATCTGAAGCAGCTTAGCCACACATTCGTAGGCGTTCTTCACACGGATGAGGGTAGCGCTGACTGGATGTTCCAGTTCTACGGTCTCATCAATGAGCACGATGCTAGACTTCGTGTCGTACACGAAGTGAGTGTATTTAGGGTTAGAAAGGAACGAGATTGCACCTTCCTTGCCTTCTTCGATTTTTGCGAAGGTGTTGACTGTTGCATTCTCATCACCTTCCACACGGCCCTGAACGAACTGGGCTATTTGTTGAGCGGTAAATTCCATAATTTATCTGTCTTCTAGTTTGTTTTAATTGGTCACCCAAGGTATAAATACCTTTAGGTAAACACATTTTGTTTGCAAAAATAACAAAATAAATTTAGATTCTCGTCATTCTTTCGTAATATTTTGCTTTTTTCGCCAACAAATAGGTATTTTTAAGGCGCAAAGCGTCTTTTTCAAGATACTTTGCGCCTAAAATCTTATTTTTGGTAGGGATTGCAAATCCCCCGGTTTAATAGGTCGAACCTTTTTTTACGGCGGATTTCAAATCCGCCGGGACGCCTAGCGGGAGGCTTAGCCCAGCTTGGCAAGCTCTGCTGCCATTTCTTCCTGCAATTCCTTTGCTTTCTGGCCTGCTACCTCTGCGAAGTCCTCACCGTTGCTAGCATAGATGATGCCGCGAGATGAGTTGACGAGCAGACCGCAATCCTTGATGATACCATACTTGCAAACCTCCTGGAGGCTACCACCCTGGGCACCTACACCTGGTACGAGGAGGAAGTGGTTAGGAGCCACCTTGCGGATGTCCTCGAACATCTGCCCCTGGGTAGCACCTACTACGTACATCATGTTCTCGTCGTTGCCCCATTCCTGGCTCTTCTTCAGAACCTTCTCGAAGAGGCGCTCGCCTTCCTTGTCCTCTGTGAGCTGGAAGTCGTGGCTACCCTTGTTGCTGGTCAAAGCCAGAAGGATGACCCACTTGCCCTCATACTCGAGGAATGGCTTGACAGAATCCTCGCCCATGTAAGGAGCTACGGTTACTGAATCGAGGTTGTACTCCTCAAAGAAAGTCTGGGCGTACATCTTTGAGGTGTTGCCGATGTCGCCACGCTTTGCATCAGCGATGATGAAGTGGTTTGGATAGTGGCTCTTGAGATACTTGATGGTGTTCTCGAAGGCAATCATTCCGTCAATGCCATGGCTCTCATAGAAAGCCAGGTTTGGCTTGTAAGCCACGCAGTAAGGAGCGGTAGCGTCGATGATAGCCTGGTTGAACTTAAACATCATCTCGGCTTCAGCGCCCTGGATTTCTTCATCCTCTGTGATGCACTTAGGCAACTTATTGATATCTGTGTCAAGACCTACGCACAAGAAGCTCTTCTTGGCGAAAATCTGCTCTACAAGTTCTTTTCTGTTCATAATATGGTATTTATGATGATTCATCGCTCCGGTTCTCGGAACGATGTAAGGGTTCTACAATTCTGTTTCTTTCAGTTTCTCTGCATTCTCAGCCACGGTCAGGGCATCAATCATATCCTGGATGTTACCAGCCAGGAAACCATTGAGGTCGTGGGTGGTGTAACCGATACGGTGGTCGGTAACACGGCCCTGTGGGAAGTTGTAGGTACGAATCTTCGCACTGCGGTCACCGGTAGAGACGAGGCTCTTGCGGCGGCTGGCGATATCGTCAACATACTTCTGATGCTCACGGTCGTGGATGAAGGTATAGAGGCGGCTCAAGGCACGCTCCTTGTTCTTTGGCTGGTCACGGGTCTCGGTACACTCGATAAGGATTTCCTCTACCTCGCCAGTGTTAGGGTTCTTCCAAGGATAGCGGAGGCGAACTCCAGACTCTACCTTGTTCACGTTCTGACCACCGGCACCAGAGCTTCGGAAGGTATCCCACTTGATGTCACCTTCGTTGATGTTCACCTCAAACTTATCTGCTTCTGGCAATACAGCCACGGTAGCAGCTGAGGTGTGCATACGGCCCTGAGTCTCAGTGGCAGGTACACGCTGAACACGGTGAACACCAGACTCATACTTCAATGTACCGTACACATCTGTTCCGCTTACAGCGAAGTCGATTTCCTTGTATCCACCCACAGCGCCCTCAGAGACAGAAGTCACGCTGACTGTCCATCCCTTAGACTCACAATATTTCTTATACATAGAGAAGAGGTCACCGGCGAAGAGGGCAGCCTCGTCGCCACCGGCACCGCCACGAATCTCCATCTGTACATTCTTGGCATCCTCTGGATCCTTAGGAACCAGGGCGATCTTGATTTCCTCTTCGAGCTTAGGCTGCAGCGCCTCATTCTCGTTGAGTTCCTCGCGCGCCATCTCCTTCATTTCAGGGTCGCTTTCGTTGGCGAGAATATCCTTAGCTTCCTTGATGCTGTTCAGACAGTTGATGTATCGCTTGCGTGCGTCCATGATGTCGCCAAGGTCTTTCCACTCCTTGGTCAGCTTCACGTAGCGTGGCTGGTCGGCGATGACATCAGGGTCGGTAATGAGGGTGCTTACTTCCTCGTATCGGCTCTCTAAGCCTTCAAGCTTCTGTAATATGTTGTTATTATCCATCGAATTATTTTTTTGCACGGATTACACGGATTACACGGATTTTTCCCTGTGCTGTGTTCCCTTGCGCTCGTTTGTAAATATCTTTCTTTTTACTTGTAAGGATAGACCGAAATTGATGAGCAATCCTACTTCTGCCTGGCAGGCTGAGAGATAGTTTACTAACTGCCATTCATGTTCGGGATGCAAATCTTTAACGGCTTTCAATTCAATGATCACCTTATCTTCTACGACCATGTCGGGAATGTAGTGACCAACGCATTCACCTTTGTAAAAAACATCTAAGTGTTTTTGGCACTCACACTTCAAACCACGTGATTTCAATTCTTTATACAGAGCATTTCCATATACAGCCTCTAGAAAACCAACTCCTAAGACTTTGTGTACTTCTTGAGCTGCACCAATTATCTGTTTAGTTAAATCTTCTTCTAGCATAACAATACTATAAATTAAGAAATAAAAGAATAAAAATCCGTGTAATCCGTGCCTAAAACATTTAGTATTCGAATGTTCCGAATTCGCTCTTGATGGTCAGGCTGCGCTTGCCTTCCTCGATGTGACCCACAATCTGGGCATCGATGTTGAAGCTCTTGCTGATGGCGATAACCTTCTCGGCAACCTCAGGACGTACGTAGATCTCCATGCGGTGACCCATGTTGAATACCTGGTACATCTCCTTCCAGTCTGTCTCTGAGCAGTCGTGGATTGCCTTGAAGAGTGGAGGTACTGGGAACATGTTGTCCTTCACTACCTTGCAGTTCTCGCCTACGAAGTGCAGAACCTTGGTCTGGGCACCACCTGTACAGTGAACCATACCGTGAACCTCTGGGCGAAGCTCATCCAGGATCTTCTTGATAACCGGAGCATAGGTACGGGTAGGAGAGAGTACCAGCTCACCGGCGTTGATAGGAGAACCCTCAACCTCATCGGTCAACTTATACTTGCCGCTGTAAACCAACTCATCTGGCACGGCGTGGTCGTAGCTCTCAGGATAGTTCTCTGCGAGATACTTGGCGAATACATCGTGGCGGGCAGAAGTCAAACCGTTGCTACCCATGCCGCCGTTGTACTTCTTCTCGTATGTAGCCTGACCTGTAGAAGAGAGACCTACGATAACATCGCCTGGACGGATGTTGGCATTGTCGATGACGTCGCTGCGCTTCATGCGGCAGGTTACGGTAGAGTCAACGATGATGGTACGAACCAGATCGCCTACGTCGGCAGTCTCACCGCCGGTAGGATAGATTCCGATACCCATCTCGCGCATCTCGTGGAGCAGGTCGTCGGTACCGTTGATGATAGCCGAGATGACCTCGCCAGGGATGAGCATCTTGTTGCGGCCGATGGTAGAGCTAACGAGGATGTTGTCTACGGCGCCCACGCAGAGCAGGTCGTCGGTATTCATCACGATAGCATCCTGAGCGATACCCTTCCATACAGAGAGGTCGCCAGTCTCCTTCCAGTACATGTAAGCCAAGCTAGACTTGGTACCTGCACCGTCGGCGTGCATAATGTTGCAATACTCTGGGTCACCGCCCAGGATATCAGGTATAATCTTGCAGAAAGCCTGTGGGAAGATACCCTTGTCGATGTTCTTGATAGCGTTGTGAACATCTTCCTTTGCTGCGCTTACACCGCGCATCATATATCTATTGTTACTCATATCTAAATTGATCTCCAATTATGATTCTTATAATTTCCTTGTCGTTCTTATAAATGTAGATGTTCAAGTTTACTATGCTGAATCTGTACTTGTAAACATCTACGTTTATGAAGTATTTATTTTTCTTCATGCCAGAAATCCCAGCTGGCGAATGCCTGGAGGAGCAGCATCTCCAAACCATTCTTTACAGTGGCTCCATGTTCTTTTCCCTTCTTCATGAAAAGGGTTTCGTCAGGATTGTAGATGAGATCGTAGAGCAGCGTGTGGGTGTCCATCGCCTCGTAAGGCAGCGGAGGGCACTCATCTACATGAGGATACATGCCCACTGGAGTACAGTTGACGATGACATTGTATTCCTTGATTACCTCAGGAGTAATCTTATCGTATTGAATAGTACCTGGACGTTGGTATCGACTCACAAACAAGGTTTCCAAACCTAGTGATTTCAAACCGTAGTTGATGGCTTTAGACGCACCTCCGGTACCCAGGATAAGTGCTTTCTTATGACACTTCTCCAGGAATGGCTCGATGCTCTTTGTAAAACCAATGACGTCGCTATTATAGCCGGTGAGCACAGTTTCATTGCCCTTGTGGTCAACCTTCACCACATTGACGGCTCCGATGGCGTTGGCCTCAGGGCTTACGCTGTCGAGATAGCTGATTACTTTCTCCTTGTAAGGAATGGTTACGTTGAAACCCTTCAGTTCGGGATTGGTGTCGAGTACCTCAGCTAAACCTTCGATGCTAGGCAGCTCGAAGTTGATGTACTTGGCATTGATTCCTTCGTTCTCAAACTTCTCGTTGAAATAGCTTTTTGAGAAGGAGTGGCCCAAAGGGAAACCTATGAGTCCATACTTGTCCATACTGATATTCTTATTTAAAATTCATAATTTATTTGGTTGCAAAATAGAGTGTGCAGATGCCGAAGGTGAGTCGGGTGAACTCTGCTTTCTCGAAACCTGCCTTCTTGAATACCTCCATCATCGTCTCTCCCTGAGGGAATGCCTCAATAGTCTTGGTGAGGTAGCTGTAGGCACTCTGGTCTTTCGAAATCAGTTTGCCGTAGATAGGCAATACTGTATGCGAATAGATGTGGAACAGCTGCTTCATCGGGAAACTGACCGGAGAGGTGAGCTCTACGATGCAGAGATGTCCTCCCTTCTTCAGTACTCGGCACATTTCGCGCAGGCCCTGGTCCAGGTTCTGGAAGTTGCGGATGCCGAAGGCGGCAGTTACTGCATCAAATGTATTGTCTTCGTATGAGAGGTGGAGACAATCTTCCTTGTCGAAGCGGATCACTCCGTCAAGTCCCAGCTGCTTTACCTTCTGTCTTCCTATCTCCATCATTCCCTGCGAGATGTCTGCTCCGATGAGTTTGTCGGGATGCAGCATCCGGGCGGCAAGGATGGCGAAGTCGCCGGTGCCGGTGGCGATGTCGAGTATTTTCTTTGGAGAGAAGGGCGCAAGTCGCTTGATAGCCTTCTTGCGCCATCCCTTGTCGATATCCCACGAGAGTCGGTGGTTCAGGGTGTCGTAGGTAGGGGCGATGTTGTCAAACATCTCCTCTACCAGCTTGCCCTTATCTCCTGTGCCCTCATAGGGCTTAATCTGTTCTTGCTTATACATTATTAATTATTTACGTGTAGCAAGCCATTCACTTACGTTCTTCTCGATACGTGCAGCGATGTCACCTTCCTCAGCAGCCTTGTCGAACTTCTCGCCTGTGATGTGCTCGTAAAGCTCGATATAGCGATCAGATACGCTCTCTGCATACTCGTCGGTAATCTCTGGCATGGTCTGACCTGGCTCGTTCATGAAGTTGTGCTCGATGAGCCACTGGCGAACGAACTCCTTGGAAAGCTGGCGCTGAGGCTCACCCTTCTCAAACTTCTCCTCGTAGCCGTCAGCATAGAAGTAGCGGCTAGAGTCTGGAGTGTGGATCTCGTCGATGAGGTAAACCTTACCGTCGCGCTTGCCAAACTCATACTTGGTATCAACGAGAATCAAGCCCTGCTTAGCAGCGATTTCCTGACCACGAGCGAAGATCTTGCGTGTATAGTCTTCCATTACAGCGTAGTCCTCTGCACTAACAATACCCTGGGCAATGATCTCTTCCTTAGAGATGTTCATGTCGTGACCCTCGTCAGCCTTGGTAGTAGGAGTAATGATTGGCTCTGGGAAACGCTCGTTCTCGCGCATTCCGTCAGGCAACTTCACACCGCAGATCTCACGGCATCCCTTCTGATAGTCGCGCCATGCGCTACCGGTGAGGATTGAGCGGATGATCATTTCTACGCGGAAACCCTCGCACTTCAAACCAATAGTTACCATAGGGTCTGGAGTAGCCAACTTCCAGTTTGGACAGATGTCTGTAGTTGTGTCCAAGAACTTAGCTGCAATCTGGTTGAGCACCTGTCCCTTGAATGGGATACCCTTAGGCAGAACAACGTCGAACGCTGAGATTCTGTCGGTAGCGACCATCACGAGGATGTCGTCGTTAATGTCATACACATCACGTACTTTACCGTGGTAAACACTCTTCTGTCCATCGAAATGGAAATCTGTCTTTGTTAATGCTTTCATTTTACTTTGAACTTTGAATTTTGAACTTTGAACTTGATGATATGCTTTGAATAATCTTCTGTTCATTCTTAATTCTGATTATTTTGAATTATCTTTTTCTGCTTTCAGCGCTTCTCGTGCTTCCGCTCTCTCCTTGTCATACTTGTCATATGCATTGACGATGCGGGTTACGAGCTTGTGTCGCACAATATCCTTCTGCCCCAGCTTCACCACTCCGATGCCTTCCACCCCGTCAAGAATCTTGAGTGCTTCCTTCAGTCCGCTTCGCTGCTCTCTAGGCAGGTCTATCTGGGTCAGGTCGCCGGTGATGATCATCTTGGTGTTCATGCCCATACGGGTAAGGAACATTCTGATCTGCTGGGAGGTTGTGTTCTGCGCCTCGTCGAGGATGACGACGGCGTCGCTGAGTGTGCGTCCACGCATGAAGGCAAGTGGCGCAATCTGGATAATGTGCTTTTCCATCATGTCTTGCAGCTTGACGGCAGGAATCATGTCTTCCAGTGCATCATACAGTGGCTGCAGGTAAGGGTCAATTTTATCTTTCATGTCGCCTGGCAGGAAACCGAGCTTTTCGCCCGCTTCTACGGCAGGTCGTGAGAGGATGATCTTTTTAATGGCTTTCTCCTTGAGTGCTTTTACGGCAAGGGCGATGCTGAGGTAGGTCTTACCGGTTCCGGCAGGCCCCACGGCAAATACCATGTCGTTCTTTTCGTAAGCTTCAATGAGTTGCTGCTGATTCTCGCTGCGGCTCTTGATAGGTCTTCCGCTGATGCTGTAAACCAGCACGCCTTTTACGGAGTCAGCTTTGGTCTGTTTGCCTTTCACAATATCAAGGATATCTTCTTCATTGAGCATGTTATATTTAGCTAAGTGCTTGCGCATCAGCTCAATGTCTTCTTCTGCTTTCGCCATTTCTTCCTCGTCGCCAAGCACACGAAGCACGTTGTCACGTGCCACGATACGCAACTTAGGATACAGTGATTTTATCATCTGTAGATGAGCATTATTCACTCCGTAGAACATCACTGGATCTACATCTTCGAGTACTATATGTTTCTCTATCAAAATTTCTAATCTTAAATCGTTTAAACCTTTATATGTTATATAACGCTGCAAAATTACAACTTTTCCTCGAAATAAGCAAATTTCTTATGCTTTTTTTGAGATTATCGGGCAAACTGTTCTGGTAAACCGTCTGTGAGACAGAGGGAACTTGTTTATATTGCTGTTAAAAAAATAACACGGACAAATTGAATTTGTCCGTCTCTTTCGTCTGGTCGCTTGTAACATCTTGATAGATAGTTCTTTATAAGCCTTCTGGTAATTTGCCCGGACAAATTCAATTTGTCCGTGTTTTTTTAGTTTAAAACATGCCTGTTTCTGCTGTTTGTCGATGATAAAGGCTGTGATTCAAGAAGAAGTCTATTTGTTTCTTCATAAAAAACTATGAACTATAATAAAAAAACGAATACAGTTAACGAAATTTAGCATAAATATGCTTTTTCGTAGGTACATAGAGGCTCGTCGGGGCTGACTGCTCAGCCCCTAGCCGCCAAGGCGTTCCCTCAGCAGGAGAGATGGTTTATGGCTTTACAGACTTATACCCATCAACATAGGGTTTCTCTTGTGTTATCACAGCGAAGGCTTGCCTAATGAGTTTGTTTGCAACGGCAATGATTGCAACTTTCCCAGGCTTGCCGTTAGATCGCAATCGGTCAAAGCATGCCTTGCATTCGGTGTTGCACCGTAATGAAGCCATGGCTCCTATATAAAGCTGGCTTCGCAAGTGAGCATCTCCATTGCGATTGATGTGACCTTTGACATTGACTGACGTACCAGACTGTTGGTAAGTAGGCGACAATCCCAAGTATCGAGTAAGTTGCTTGGCGTTATCAAAGTAGGTGAATCCACCTGTGGCAATTATGAGTGCTGCTGCAAGTGTCGCTCCAATTCCCTTAATAGATGTGAGCAAATCCATCTGTTTCTTGTACTCAATCTCAGCCAAGGAGGTTAACTCTTCCTCCATTTCTTTGATTTGTTTCTGTAGAAACTTGATGGTCTTTTCAAGAACCTTCTTGCTTTTAGAATCAATGAATGGCAGGACTTTAAGCGAACCTTCTAGGTTTGTGTTGGCTGTAAGTTGCTTCTTTAGTTGACGCAATACAGTGCGTTTCTGCTTAAGCAACAAGATGGAGTCATTGCGAAGTTTGAATGGAGCAGGCTGCATTCTCTCACCATATAAGGCTATGAGGCGAGCATCAATCTCATCAGTCTTGACAACTGAGAGCATGACACGTGCAAAGTTCTTTATCTTCAGAGGATTCTCCATACTGACAACAAAACCTGCCTTGGAGAGCAAATAAACAAGTAACATACTGTAGTTGCCTGTTGCTTCCAATACACAATGGTTCTCTTTTGGAGATATGGTCTGGATAAACTCTCGAATACCTTTGACGGTATTCTTGAAAGTTTTGGTTTCACTGCCTTTGGCAGATGAGTAAGCGACAACGAAAGTTGCCTTGCTGACGTCAATTCCTACGTAAGTCATAGTCGTAATATTTATATTTAAACAAACATCTATACATCATGAGCTATCATTGCAAATACGGGGTCTATGCCCTTTGAACTATCCAGATTCTGATGTAAGGGTGTGGGGACGGAACATAGTTTACGATCTGTGGGACTAATGAGTAGTCGGTCTTATTCCACACCCTGATGTTGTAATGTTAGGATTTTTAACAAAGGGACAAGAAGTTAACAGGTTAACAGTTAACAGCCGTTTTTTGCATCCTCCCCCTTTCCTTAATTAAATATAAATATATATATATACTTATTTCTTGTATATGAGTGGGGGAAGTATGCATTTTTGGGCTGTTAACTGTTAACCTGTTAACCCTCATCTGAAAAATTCTCCTTGTCGAGTCCTCCTCTTATGTAAGCTAAGTGCCTTATATGATGGCTGGTAAGAGTCATCAATGATGACCGGCACGAGGCTTAAATGATGCCTGGCGATGGTGATGGATTGATAGTGTTTGGATGGTAAGAACAAAGCTTCGGAAGTTGGGAATATCGTTTTTTTCTAGTAGAACTTATTAAAAAGACATTAAAAAGTTTTGTATTATGAAATTAATGATGTACTTTTGCCATACTTTTTATAGAAAATTGATTATAACTCTTGATAATGAAATTAAAACATATTATCCTACATATAGTAAATGTTGTTCAGGCAATGTCTGGCAAGAACCGTTTCTTGCTGGGTTTTGTCGTTGTTGTGTGTGTCCTGGCTTTGGTGAGATTGATCAGTCCGGGCGTTGCTGAACCAAGGACTTCTGTTGCTGATTTGAGTGTGGCGGATAGCCTGGCTACGGATTCCGTTGATCAGCTAGCGATGGCAGAAGAAGACAAGGAAGAGGATAATAAGGCTGCAAATGAGATAGCTGAGACATCTGATGATTTGACCCAGGAAGCTGCCGGAACAGGTTCGGAGACGGATGCTGCGGCAGATTCTTCCAATACGCCTTCTATTTTCTTCGATAAGAATGGCAAGGAGGTGAAGCATCGTATCTTCTCGGTGCCTCATTTCGGCAATACTTTCCCTGATCAGCAGGATGTGCAGATTCTGGCTGCCAACAAGCATGGCGTGAATCCGGTACAGAACCGTGAGGAGGCTGAGCATAGTAAGGGTAAGCTGGTGTATGTGGGCAGCAATCCTTTCTTTTATGTGGATAAACTGAATAGCAGTATACCTTATCTGGTACCTAGGGCTTCGGTGCTGCTGCAGGATATCGGTCGGGCTTATTTCGATTCTTTGCAAATCAAGGGCATTCCTTTGCATAAGATTATCGTTACGAGTATTCTCCGTACCAAGGATGATGTGGCGAAGCTTCGTACCCGCAATGGCAATGCTACCGAGAATTCATGCCATCTTTACGGTACTACCTTTGATGTTTGCTACAACAGATATAAGCAGATTCAGACTCGTCAGCAGCCTCGAAGACAGGTACAGAATGACACCCTGAAATGGGTGCTCAGCGAAGTGCTGAGAGATATGAGAGACCGCAACCGGTGCCTTGTAAAATATGAGGTAAAACAGGGATGCTTCCATATCACCGTGAAGTAGATTGCTTATGGTGATTTCAATTGATATTATATAAAATTTGGGCGTGTCGTTCTTGATAGAATGGCACGCCCTAATCTTTTATTTAGTTTTTGATTCTTTTCAAATCGTCAGGTTCGCCTACCAGCCAGATGATATCTCCCTTTTCGAATTTTCGGGATGGTGAAATGCGGGTGAGGTTTTCCTGACCTTCTTCCAATCCTACGACCATACAGTTGTAATGGTCGCGGATGCCACTCTCGATGAGCGTCTTGCCGAGAAATTCGCTGGAAGATGAGATGATGAGCTGGCTCAGCTTCATCTCGCGCTTCTCTATCTCGGAATCTTCCGGCATCAGATCGCTCTGAAGAGCTGTGTTGAACTTCTGAAGCTGGTCGTCATTACCAATCACCTGCAACTTGTCTCCAGGAAAAATAACCATATCTCCATTTGGGATATTGAGGCGATGGGAACCACGGCGAACGCTACTCATGTCTACACCAAAACGTTCACGAAGATGCAGCTCCCTGAGTGACTTGCCCGTCCACGTACTGTCTTCCGGTACTTCGAACTCACTGATATGAATATCTCTATCCAGCAGTCTGCCCTCGTAGAGTGGGCGTTTTTCGCCATTCACCTGAGCCGCAATATCTCGTGAGCGGAGATTGTGGACGAAGACGCGCTCCATCACAATGCTGCGCTTCTTGATGCGGCGGGAGGTGATCATCAGCATCACCACAATGACTCCGATGCAGATCATCAGCGCATTGGTGAAGCGGGAGAGGAAGTTGATGATGTAGAAGATGAAGGCCAGGGCTATGACGAAGCGGACAAATACCGTAAACAGCAGAGGCACACGGTTGATGCTGCTCTCTACCCATAGGCGTTTCCACTCTGCACTGTGGTTTTTCTTCATTACGATGGCACGCAGGAATGGAGCTATCAGCAGCACCGTAAGCAAGCCGGTGATGGCGTTGGCGTACCAATGAAGATGCCAGCCTGGCAACAGATTGCGCATCAGAGGCAATACGAAGGTGAACATCAGGGCAATGGTAGCTGCTGCGAGTATCGAATAGGCTACGGTGTTGATGGTCATCTGCTTAATCAGCGATTTCCACTTGCTCTGCTGCTGGGTCTGCGGATGGCTCATCGCAAAATGGTTCAACACATGAATGAGCTTGTCGGGCAGATGCTTCTCCATCACCTGATAGGTAGGCAGCGCCAGACGGATCATGTAAGGCGTCAGGAAGGTGGTGATGACACTCACCGCTACGACTACCGGATAGAGGAAGTTGCTGATAACGCCAAGCGACAAGCCCAGCGAGGCGATGATGAATGAGAACTCGCCAATCTGAGCCATCGAGAAACCGCAGCGCATGGCCGATTTCAAAGATTCGCCTCCGAGCATGAAGCCGAAGGTGCCCAGCGTGGCCTGACCTATCAGTATCGTACCCACCAGGGCAAGGATAGGCAGGGCGTATTCTATCAGAATCTTAGGGTCTACCAGCATACCTACTGATACGAAGAAGATGGCTCCGAAAAGGTTCTTGACCGGTTCGACCAGCTTGATAATCTTCTCAGCTTCAATGGTTTCTGCCAGGATACTACCCATGACGAAGGCTCCGAAAGCACTGCTGAAACCTACCTTGCTGCTCAGTACGGCCATGCCGCAGCATAAACCCAGCGATACGATAAGCAGGGTTTCGCCATTGATGAGCTTTCTTACCGAGCGGAGGAACCAGGGGATGGCGAAGATGCCTACGATGAACCAGACGCCAAGGAAGAAGCCTATCTTGACGATGGAGGCAAACATCTGACCGCCATCGGGATTGCTGCCGCTCGCTATCGCTGACAGCATCACCATCATGACGATGGCCAGGATGTCTTCCAGAATCAGTACGCTCATCACCATCGAGGCAAACTTCTGGGTGCGCAGCCGCATGTCGTCGAACGCCTTATATATAATAGTGGTGGAACTCATGGCAAGCATACCGCCCAGGAAGATACAGTCCATCCTTCCCCAGTCGAAACTGTGGCCCACGCTGATGCCCAGCATCATCATTGAGAAGACGATGACCACGGTAGCAATGATAGGCGATGCTCCCATCTTCACGATTTTCTTGAAAGAAAAGTCGAGACCCAGTGAGAAGAGCGTAAAGATGACACCGATGTCTGCCCAGGTCTTGATGTCCGTCTCGTCCATTACCGACATAGTGTAGGGCATGTGGGGCGAAACGAGGAAGCCTGCCACAATGTATCCCAGCACCAGCGGTTGCTTGAGCCGCTTGAAGATGAGGGTAACGATGCCGGCTACCATCAGGATGAGGGCGAGGTCTTTTACTAAAAAGGGAATTTCTGCCATAATTTTCAGTTTATGATAATCTCTCTGTAAATATTCGTATTCATTTATGAAAATGGGGAATTTAGATGTGCCTAAATTCCCCATTTTTGTATTAGTCGTTGTATTCTTCTGTGATTTCTGCAATCTTCACGATAGTATCCACCACCTTCTGCATAACCTGGATGCTCACAAACTCGTGAGGACCATGGAAGTTGACACCACCGGCAAAGATGTTAGGGCAAGGAAGACCCTTGAAACTGAGCTGTGCTCCATCGGTACCGCCACGGATAGGCTCTACGCGAGGAGGAACGCCGCTCTCCTGCATCGCCTTGAGTACGATGTCGATTACATGCATGTTGGGGTCAATCTTCTCCTTCATGTTGTAATACTGGTCGAAGATTTCGGCAGTAACCGTTCCTTCGCCATACTTCTCGTTCATCTTCTCCACACACTTCTCGATGAAGTCCTTGCGGTCTTCAAACTTTTCGCGGTCGTGGTCGCGGATGATATAGCTGAGCTTGGCTTCCTCGCAACGGCTCTCAATGCCGAGCAGGTGATAGAATCCCTCGTAACCCTCTGTCTGCTCAGGAGTCTCGGTCTCTGGTATCATATTCTGGAACTCTACAGCCAGGCGGCTTGCATTCACCATCTTGCCCTTGGCGTAACCAGTATGTACGCTTACTCCCTTGATATGAATCTTGGCAGCAGCGGCATTGAAGTTCTCGTATTCCAGGTCGCCCAGGTCGCCACCGTCAACGGTGTAAGCCCAGTCGCAACCAAACTTCTCTACATCGAAGTGATGGGCACCCATACCGATTTCCTCATCAGGATTGAAGCCCACACGGATGTCGCCATGCTTGATTTCCTTATGGTCGCGGAGGTAGCACATGGCCTGTACGATTTCAGCGATACCTGCCTTGTCATCTGCACCGAGCAGGGTAGTACCGTCTGTCACGATGATGTCCTCACCCTTGTGAGCCTTGAGCTCAGGGAATTTCTCGACGCTGCTGATGATTCCAGGGCTCAGTTCGATATCCTTGCCGTCATAGTTCTTGATGATGCGGGCCTTGATGTCCTTTCCGCTGGCGTCAGGACTGGTATCCATGTGTGAAATAAATCCGATGGTAGGGGTCTTTTTCTTGGTATTTCCCTTGAGGGTGGCGTAGACATAGCCCATGTCGTCCATTTCGACATCGGTCAAACCTTCGTCCTCAAGTTCTTTCTTGAGATACTTGGCAAATTCCAATTGTTTTGCAGTACTAGGCACACTTTGAGAATCTTCGCTCGACTGTGTGTCGAATTTTGTGTAGTTTATGAAACGTTCTACTAAATCCATGTTCTTAATTATTAAAAGTAGTCAATTCTCCAAGGGGGTGCTCTTTAGAAGTAGGGGCGTTCCATGGAGCCTTGAAAATAGTATTGAAAGTGATCCCGATGGGATTCAAACCCATGACCTTCAGAACCGGAATCTGACGCTCTATTCAACTAAGCTACGGGACCGATGCTGCAAAATTACGGATTTTATTTGGAATAACCAAATATTTGCTTGATTTTTTACTATATATTATAATGTATATAGGGAAAAAGGAATAAAATGTTCGGCAAAATGTCACTAAAAGTATAAAAATAGTTATCACTTTGCAAAATAATAGAGAAAAATGCTTGCAGATTAATAATTTATTTGTACCTTTGCAACCAACAATAGAGAATAAACGATAATACAAAATAAAAACCATACGAAAATGAGCAAATTGATAAAACCTGAAGGGTACAAGGCGCTGTTGGATATGCGCCAGACCGAAATGGGTATCAAACTGATAAAGGAATTCTTTCAGCAGAATCTGAGTACAGAGCTTCGCCTTCGCCGCGTTACTGCTCCGCTCTTTGTACTGAAGGGACTTGGAATCAATGACGATTTGAACGGCGTGGAGCGCCCTGTAAGTTTTCCTATCAAGGACTTGGGGGAAGCTCAGGCTGAGGTGGTGCACTCTCTTGCCAAGTGGAAGAGACTTACCCTTGCCGAATATAATATAGAGCCTGGTTATGGCGTGTATACTGATATGAATGCAATTCGTGCCGATGAAGAACTCGACAATTTGCATTCGCTTTATGTTGACCAGTGGGACTGGGAAGCAGTGATAACCCGCAAAGACCGTACTATCGCTTTTCTGGAAGACATAGTGCGCCGCATCTATGCAGCTATTCTCCGCACGGAATATCTCACTTGCGAGCATTATCCTGAAATCAAGCCATTCCTGCCAAGAGAGATTCATTTCATTCATGCACAGGATTTGCTGGATATGTATCCTGATATGACTCCAAAGGAGCGCGAGGATGCTATCTGTGAGAAATACGGCGCTGTATTTGTTGAGGGTATTGGCGGCGAGTTGAGCAATGGCGAGAAGCATGATGGAAGAGCTCCTGACTATGATGACTGGAGTTCTGTTGCTGAAAATGGGAAGGCAGGATTGAATGGTGATATTCTGATCTGGTATCCTGTTTTGGGTCGCAGCTTCGAGCTCAGTTCCATGGGTATCCGTGTAGATAAGGAGAGTCTGCTTCGTCAGCTGAAGATTGAGGGTAAGGAAGATAGAGAGAAGCTTTATTTCCACCAGCAGCTGTTAAGTGATAAGTTGCCTCTCAGCATCGGTGGCGGTATCGGTCAGAGCCGTCTCTGCATGGTGATGCTTCATAAGGCTCATATCGGAGAGATTCAGGCTAGTATCTGGCCAGATGAAATGCGTAAGGAATGTGATGAGGCAGGAATGCCACTGATTTAATGTCCCCTTTGCGTGTCTCGTTTTTCGATTATTATTTAAGATTAAATATTGAAAATCAATAGTTTATAGCTTCATAAAATGAAAGAGGTTATGTCGGTGATGGCATAACCTCTTTTTCTTATATTTGTTTTCTTGTTATGTGAGTGCCAGATTAAAGATACTGACCATTCTCTTGAAGGCAGGATTGCTATCCATGATGTTGTCGAAGACTTCACGCTTTGAAAGAATCTTTTTGATTTCATCGGACTGGGCTAGACGATAATCTATCTGGATCTGGTCGTTGTGTAAACCCTGTACAAATGTAGGGCGAATCCTGTTCTTGATATCGAGAATGTCATTCAGCAAGAGCTGGTTGTCTACCACTACTTCTATATTCGGAAATTCGGTAATTGTCGGCGTAACTGCCTTCATGCGGTTGGCAAGACCGATAAGTTCCTTGATATTCTGCATTCTCATACACATGTTGATCCATAAGCCTTCTACCTGCTCCTGGTTGAAAGAATGGTTCATCTCCTGGACTTCGTTGGCTGCCGGTTGTTCATCCTTCAGCTTGTCTATCGGATTGAATGTGCTATGCGCTCTCTCTTCGTTCTTTTTAAGATTGGAGAAAGTCATGCCTATACCTTTGAAATTCACATTCTTGACACTTGTAGCCGTTGCTTTGACAGGCTGTTCCTGCGACTGTTGGCTCTGAGAAGTCTGAGAGTTTGGGGTAGGCGATACCTTAGCGGCAGCAATAGGAGTATTGCTGCTGCCATCTTGCCCCGCACCTGCACCCTGAGCAACAGGTTTAAGCTGGGCAACAATTTTCTGAAACAGGGATTTTAATCTGTGGGGCGTGCGCCCCGCACTAGGCACATCCTGATCTTCGGGCTGGGTAATCTGGCCTACCTGGATAAGGGTAAGCTCTACCAGCAATCGCTTGTTTGAACTCTGGCGATATTGTACATCGCAGTTGTTCATGATCTTGAGAGCCTTATATAAAAAAGCAGTAGGGGCTTTCTGTGCCTGTGTCTGATATTTGGCTTTCTGCTCTTCACTGGTTTCCAGCAGTGGCAATGTCTGAGGATCCTTTGCCATCATCACATTGCGTACGTGCTGCGCCAAGCCTTGAATCATGTTTCCACCATCAAAGCCTTTGCCCAATATTCCGTCAAGAACCAGCATCATCTCGCTCACCTTGTTTTCCAAGGCAAGATCTACGATTTGGAAATAGTTGTCACTATCCAGAACGTTGAGGTCTTCTAT
This sequence comes from Prevotella sp. Sow4_E9_plate, assembly GCF_052116205.1. Classification (NCBI taxonomy): domain Bacteria; kingdom Pseudomonadati; phylum Bacteroidota; class Bacteroidia; order Bacteroidales; family Prevotellaceae; genus Prevotella; species Prevotella sp. Sow4_E9_plate. Next base: position 66,616 of record NZ_JBQKLN010000001.1, read on the forward strand.
CACCTTCTTGTAGGTGATATCGCCCTGGCAGAAGCTGGCAGCCTGGTCGAAGATGGAGAGAGCGTCTCGCATACCTCCGTCAGCCTTTTCTGCAATGACGGCAAGTGCCTGCTCCTCATACCTGATGCCTTCCTTTTCTGCTACCATCTTCAGATGGTTGATGGTGTTAGGCACGGTCATACGCTCGAAGTCGTAAATCTGACATCGGCTGAGAATGGTAGGCAGAATCTTGTGCTTTTCGGTAGTGGCAAGGATAAAGATTACATGCGAAGGTGGCTCTTCCAGCGTTTTGAGGAAGGCGTTGAAAGCTGCAGCACTCAGCATGTGGACCTCGTCGATGATAAACACTTTGTATTTTCCTACCTGTGGCGGAATGCGGGTTTGCTCCATCAAGGTCTTGATTTGGTCAACACCGTTGTTGCTGGCAGCATCCAACTCAAAGATATTGAAGGAACGCTGTTCGTTGAAAGCGCGACAGCTCTCGCATTCGTTGCATGCCTCACCGTCTTCGTTAGGGTGCTCGCAGTTGATTGCCTTGGCAAAAATTCGGGCACAAGTAGTCTTTCCCACACCTCTCGGACCGCAGAAAAGATAGGCATGAGCCAACTTGCCGCTCTTTACTGCATTTTTCAAAGTGGTGGTCAAAGCAGCCTGTCCAACTACCGAGTCAAAGGTCATTGGACGGTACTTTCTAGCAGAAACTATATATTCTTCCATTATTTTTTCTTAATTGATGATGCAAAGATAACAAAAAAATATTATCTTTGCAAACAAATTCGCAATTATGTGGATTTTCATGAGAATAAATTTGAATAATATAGTAAGAAATAAATGAGTAAACGTCTAGGAATTATATGGAATTATCTGGCTCACTACAAATATTTGATAGTGATTGTGGTGGGCGTTTTGGTGGTTGGCGTTATCGACGACAATAGCATCCGTCAGCATATCCGTTATCAGATACAGATTGCGGGTTTGCGTTCTGAAATCGAAAAATATAATGCTCAGCTGGAGAGAGATAACCGTATGTTGAAGGAAATGCGCAAGGGACCGAAAGTCTTTGGCAAGATAGCCCGTGAGCGGTATTTCATGAAGACTGACGATGAGGATATCTTCGTGCTCAGTTCTGATATTCCTGATGAACCTGCAGAAGAAGAGGAAGATTTCGGAAATGCCAAGTAATGTGATTTTCACATTAATATATATAAGGGAACTTTCTTCTAGGATTTTCCTGTAGTAGAGAACATTCAAAATAAGAAACAGAAGAAAAAAGATAAATGAAACAATTAAGTAAATTTCAGAGTGCTTTATTTTTGCTGGGTGGCGTGCTGATGGTTATAGGGGCTGCTAGCTTTGCATTTGGTTTTATCAATAAGCAAATCCTACTCTATACCTGCTGGCTGTTCCTGGTGGGTAATGTGCTTTTCAGTGTAGTGCAGGCAATGCAGATATACGAAGGACCTTCGCTCGTCATCCATCGTCTGAAGCGAATGCAGTATATCGCAGACATCTTCTTTGTACTCTCGGGAATCTCGATGGTTGATACAGTGTATGCTTTCGCTCGCCACTGGTTTACCAACTACGAGACCTATATCACTTATTTCTATAACAAATGGGTGGTATTCCTGCTTATTGCGGCTTTGTTGGAACTCTACACCACTCATCGTATCTCTTACGAGTTGAAGAAGGAAGATGCTGGTAGAGGAGCTTCGGAATAAGGGGAAAGAATGGGTAAATATGCAAATAAAACATAAATACTGATAATATTCAATTAAATAGCATAAATTTATTTCCTCAGTTCGATTTAAGATTGTACTTTTGTTCACCAAAAGTGATAAACAGAGCTTATGAATAAGATATATTTAGCAATCATTGCCTTGTTGGCGCTTACATCATGTGCCAATACTTACGAAATCAAGGGTACTTCCAATGTAAGCACTCTTGATGGACGTATGTTGTACCTGAAAATCTTGAAAGACAACAATTTCAAAAGCATCGATTCATGTGATGTATTGCATGGACAATTCCATTTCCAAGGTAATCTGGACTCGGTAAAGATGGGTAATATCTTTATGGACGATGAGCCAGTATTGCCACTCGTTTTAGAAAGTGGAGACATCACTGTGAAGCTGGACGACGCGCAGCAGATTGTAAGCGGTACACCACTCAATGATAAGCTATTTGGATTTTTCAAAAAATACCAGCAGTTGCAGAATCAGCAAAGAGAACTGGTTCACAAGCACGACCAAGCCATCATGAATGGTAGCGATATGAATGTGGTAACCCAAAAGCTCAATGCCGAAGCGATACAGCTCTCGGAGCAGGAAGATAAGCTGATTACAAATTTTGTGACGGAAAACTTTGACAACGTTCTTGGAGCTGGCGTCTTCTTCCTTGTTACCATGGGAAATCAATATCCGATGCTTTCGCCTTGGATTGAAGACATCATGAGCAAGGCTACCGAACGGTTCAAGAACGATCCTTATGTAAGGGATTACTATCAGAAGGCTCAGGAGAATCAGGCTATCATGAACGGTACTCACGAGATGTCGCCTTCACAGGCTATCTCTGAGATGAATCAGCAGCTGGAGGCTCCGCAGGTTAATCCCGACGCAGCTCCGGCTCCAACTCCTAATGAGTTGGCAACACCAACAATTCCAGAAAAAACAGAAAAGTAATGAAGATATTAATAGAAAACGGTACCATAGTCAATGAGGGACGCTCTTTTCAGGGCGGTCTCATTGTTGATGGTGACGTTATTGCAGAGATATTTGAAGGAAAGGCACCCCGTGGCACCTACGAACATGTAGTGGATGCTTCGGGGTGTTTTGTTTTGCCAGGAGTCATAGATGACCATGTCCATTTCCGTGAGCCTGGACTGACACGTAAGGCTGACATCGAGAGCGAATCGAAGGCTGCTGCATACGGTGGCGTGACTTCTTATCTGGAGATGCCGAATACCGTTCCGCAGACTACAGACCTGCAGGTATGGGCTGATAAACGTCAGCTGGGAGCAGAAAAAAGCCACGTTAACTATAGCTTCTTCTATGGAGCTACCAATGACAATGTGGAGAGTTTCTGTGGGCTGGACCGGCATCATGTGCCTGGTATCAAACTCTTTATGGGTTCCAGTACCGGAAATATGCTCGTAGATAAATACGAGTCGCTGGTAAGTGTATTCAAGAAGGCAAAGGAATTGGGGTTGCCGGTGATGACCCATTGCGAGGGTACGGATATCATCAATCGCAATATGGCTGAGGCCAAGGCCAAATACGGTGATGATCCAGCTGTAGAACATCATCCGGAGATACGCAGTGAGGAGGCTTGCTACCAGAGTACGGCTTTGGCTGTAAAACTGGCAAAAGAGAGTGGAGCACATCTCCATGTGGCTCATCTTACAACGGCTAAGGAACTGGAACTGCTTCAGCCTGAGGAGCATATAACAGGAGAGGCATGTGTGGCTCATCTCTACTTCTGTGATGCTGATTATGCCAGTAAGGGAACACTCATCAAGTGCAATCCGGCTATCAAGACCGCACAGGACCGTGCTGCATTACGACAGGCATTGAATGATGGAAAGATTGCTACTATTGGTACCGATCATGCTCCTCATGAATGGAAGGATAAGCAGGGTGGCTGTGCCAAGGCAGCTTCGGGAATGCCGATGGTTCAGTTCTCGCTGGTTACCATGCTGGAACTGGTAGACGAAGGTGTGCTCAGTATTGAGCGCCTGGTAGAACTGATGGCACATCAGCCTGCCCAGCTCTTCGAAATCGAGGGGCGTGGCTTCTTGCGCAAGGGATATAAGGCTGATATCGCCATCGTACGTCCCCATAGTCCATGGACTGTAACCAAGGATGAAATTCAGAGCAAGTGTAAATGGAGTCCGATGGAAGGCCATGAATACCAGTGGCGGGTAGAACAGACAATCTGTAACGGACATCTTATATATAATAAAGGTGTATTTGATGAAAATAGTCGTGGCGAAGAGCTTACATTCAGATTGTAGATGAAAAAGATTAGCTATGATATTTCAGAGGTAGTGCCGTATATTAACTGGCTGTATTTCTATCATGCCTGGGGATTGAGCGGAAAGAAGGAAGAGGTAAAACAGAAAATGCGTCAGGAGGCTGAGGAAATGCTCAGCTCGTGGGAGGGTAAATATCATACCCACGCACTTTTGAAAGTCCTGGATGCCTATAGCGAGGGTGACGACATCATCGTTGAGACAGGGAATTCTGATGAGTTGAATGGATGTGCTGATGCAGAAAAGAAGCAGGTCCGATTGCCGTTGCTCCGGCAGCAGCATCCATCTGCTCCAGGAGCTCCTAATCTCTGCCTGGCTGATTTCATCCGCCCTCGTAGTCTGCAGGTTTCGGGCGCTGAAACGAAGACGGAAAAGATGCTGCAGCAAGACATCGCAAGAAGATTAGGGGTGTTCTGCTGTACGGTAGATGCTTCTATCTTGGATGCTTATCGCAATCATGAATATCTGGGAATGATGGCACAGTTGCTTTGCGACCGGTTGGCTGAGGCTACGGCAGAACTGCTGCATGAGCAGACACGCAAGACTTATTGGGGATATGCACCTGATGAACATCTGACTCCCCAACAACTGCATCGTGAAGAATATCAGGGCATCCGTCCTGCTATCGGCTATCCAACGCTACCTGATACGAGCTTCAATTTCATCATCGACCAACTGCTAGATATGAAGCAAGTAGGTATACGACTGACGGAAACGGGTATGATGACACCCCATTCCAGTGTGTCGGGCTTGATGTTTGCACATCCCAAGGCTCAATACTTCGAATTGGGTAAGATAGGAGAGGACCAGTTATGCGACTATGCACATCGTAGAGGTGTACCTGTAGAGTTGATGAGAAGATTTCTGCAGTCGAGTTTACTGAAGTGATAGTTTTATGGGCATATGATTCATAGGATATTTGTCTTTAAACTATCTTCAGGCTTCTCCTGCATAATAGATAAAAAGATGTCTCACAAAATATAGTAAGAAAACAAAAATGGTAGCTAGAATATTAGTGCCCGTTATCATCCTGACCATTCTGCCATATTGGTGGATAGGGAAGCAATACCTCTTCTTGAATAGGAGGAAGGGCTGTCTAGGCAAGTCTTTTTGCCATTTATCCAGACGGTGGTTACGTCTTTTGTGGTGGTCGCCGGCAATGGGAGTCATCGGGTATAGCGGTTTTCTCGCTTTGGAGCGTAATTTCCTTCCCGACAACCCTGTACTGATTGATATCTGGTTTGGAGTGATGGCGATATTTGCTGTGCCCCAATTTGTCTTTGCCTTCTGCAGCTTTATCGGCTGGCTGTGCATGTGTATCGCTAAAAGTGGTAAGTTGGGCAGATTTGGATTCCGTCCCGGCAATCAAGGCAGAAACTGGGGGAAACTCGTAGGATTGGTACTGGCGGTGTGTGCGTTTTTCACGTTCATCTACGGCTTTACCTTGGGCTTTCCAAAGATGAAAGTAAAGCAGCTTACGGTGTATGTACCAGATTTGCCAAAGAAGTTTGATGGGTATCGTATCGTGCATTTCAGTGATATTCATCTTGGTTCGTACTACGGCTGGCGTCGGGGGTTGCCTCAGCGGGATGTAGACAGCATCAATGCTCAACATGCCGACCTGATATGCTTTACTGGCGATTTGCAGAATGTGCAACCTTCAGAACTGAAGCCTTATATCAAACTGATGCAGCGTCTGAAGGCTAAAGATGGTGTTCTGAGCGTATTGGGCAATCATGATTATACCTGGTATCTCAACATCGATGAGGATGACAAGGCTGAAATGGAAAAAATAGAGGCTGAAGTAAGACAGGCAGAAAAGAATATGGGCTGGCGACTGCTTAATAATGAGCATATCGTGATACACAGAGGCAACGACTCTATCTATGTGGCTGGTACCGAGAACTATGAAAAGCCTTACCGCTCTGATATTGGAAAGGCACTCTATGGTATCAAGCCTGGATCGTTTGTCATGATGTTGCAGCATATGCCGAAGCAGTGGAGCAAGACTTTGCCATCTGCCATTGCTGGAAACGATTCGGTGAAGGTGGCTCCGCAACTTACGCTCAGCGGTCATACTCATGCTGGACAGGTTTCGGTTTTGGGATTACGCCCTTCAATGTTTACCCCATTTGATTATGGGCTGTATGAGCGTGAGGGTTGCCAACTCTATACCACATCGGGCTTAGGCGGTACTGTTCCAATACGAGTGGGAGCTACAGCTGAAATTGCAGTCATCACGCTGCGCTGTAAATAAATGATTTCTTACCGTAGAATAAATAGCAGCATCTGCTAATCATAAAGTTCAAAATTCAAAGTTCAAAATTCAAAGTAAAATGAAGTACATATATCGATTATATCAATTGCTCATCTGTCTGCCGATACTTGTGGTAGCCAGTATTATAACCAGTTTGACAACCGTGATAGGCTGTATGTTGGGCAACGGACACTTCTGGGGCTATTATCCAGGAAAAATCTGGTCGCAGCTCTGGATACGTCTTCTCCTTCTGCCGGTAAAGGTAGAGGGTAAAGAGCATCTCAAGAAGAATCAGAGTTATGTGTTTGTAGCTAATCATCAGGGTGCATTCGACATATTCCTGATATATGGTTTCTTGGGGCGTAATTTCAAATGGATGATGAAGAAAGGCATCCGTAAGATTCCTTTGGTAGGTGTAGCTTGTGAATATGCTCACCATATCTTTGTTGATAAGAGCGGTCCATCCAAGATTCGTGCTTCTTACAATCGTGCCCGTGAGGTGCTCAAGGAAGGTATGTCGCTGGTGGTATTTCCTGAGGGTGCCCGTACCTTTACCGGTCACATGGGTGTATTCCGTCGTGGTGCCTTCATGCTTGCTGATGAGTTGCAGTTGCCTGTTTGCCCACTTACTATTAATGGTAGTTTTGATGTGAAGCCTCGAATGAAGGATATGTCGTGGGTATTCTGGCATCCTCTCCGTCTTACCATTCATGAGCCTATCGCTCCTATCGGTAAGGGCCCGGAGAATATCAAGAACCAGATGACCAAGAGCTATGATGTCATCATGGCGGGACTGGAAAAGGAATATCAGGGATTTGTGGAGAATCCCGACCAATAAGATAACTAACAATGAACATGATATGAAAAGTGATAGTATTGTAATTATTCCTACCTATAATGAGAAGGAAAATATAGAGAAAATCATCCGTGCCGTATTCGGCTTGGAGAAGAAGTTTGATATCCTGGTGATAGATGACGGAAGTCCTGATGGTACTGCTGCTATCGTTAAATCATTGATTGAAAATGAGTTTGGGGATAGCTTACATATCCTGGAAAGATCAGGTAAGCTGGGATTGGGCACAGCCTATATCATGGGCTTCAAATGGTCGTTGCAGCAGGGCTATGACTTTATTTTCGAAATGGATGCTGATTTCAGTCACGACCCTAACGACTTGCCTCGCCTTTATGCTGCAGCCCACGATGAGGGATATGATGTGGCTGTGGGTTCACGCTATGTATCGGGTGTGAATGTAGTAAACTGGCCTATCGGGCGTGTTCTAATGAGCTATTTTGCTTCTAAGTATGTGCGTATTGTTACAGGATTCAAAGTACATGATACTACAGCCGGATTCGTTTGCTATCGTCGTAAGGTGTTGGAAACGATAGATTTAGATAAAATCCGTTTTAAGGGCTATGCTTTCCAGATAGAGATGAAGTTTACTTCTCATAAGATTGGCTTCAAAATAAAGGAAGTGCCAGTAATCTTCGTCAATCGCCGTGAGGGCGTTAGCAAGATGAATGGCGGTATCTTTGGTGAGGCTTTCTTCGGAGTGATGCGACTCAGACTGGATGGCTGGTTCAAGAAATATCCAAAGAAGTAATGACTATTCAGGAAATAGAACAATTATATGGGCGTTCGCCACAGGCGAATACCTTTTTGAGTTTATTGGAAGAAAAGTCGGTTCGTTCGGTTTTTCTCCAGGGCTTATTGGGTTCGTCGGTCCCTATGTTTTTTGCTCCTTTGCAGGAAAAGATGGATCGAACCGTACTGTTTGTGCTCAATGATGCAGATGAAGCCGGATATTTTTATCACGATCTTACGCAGATGATGGGGCAGGAAAATGCGTTCTTCTTTCCATCCAGCTATCGCCGTGCCATCAAGTATGGACAGCGGGATGCAGCTAGTGAAATCCTGCGAACAGAAGTACTTGCCAGATTGTCATCGGAATCATCTTCTGCTTCTGGCGGTATTTATATCGTTTCTTATCCTGCAGCACTTGCGGAAATGGTAGTTGGTAAGCAGCAGCTTGATGATCGTATCCTTAGATTGCAGGTAGGGCAGCAGGTCTCGCTTACAGACGTGGTTCATACCTTGCGTGATTTCGAACTCGTAGAGACCGATTATGTCTATGAACCGGGTCAGTTTGCCGTTCGTGGTAGTATCCTCGATGTCTATTCGTACAGTTGCGAATATCCATTCCGTGTAGACTTCTTCGGAGATGAAATAGACACCATCCGTACGTTCGATGTTGAAAATCAGTTGTCTAAAGACAAGCGGGAGCGTATTGAGATTGTGCCGGAGTTGGCGAGTGTTCAGTCTGTGAAACAGTCTTTCCTCAGTTTCCTTCCTTCTGATGCTCTTGTGGTGATGAAGGATTATACTTTTGTGCATGACAGTATCGAAAAGATCTATGAGGATGGCTTCTCAGCCCAAATCATGCAGGAACGGCTAGAGGGAGCCAACGAGATGGAAGCTGAGAAAATCATGCATGAGATGAAGAAGGAATTCAATCTCGTAACTTCTCTGGAATTCCAGAAAGGAGTGGCTGAGCACCAAAGAGTAGTGTTATCCGGTAGTGCAGATTCTTCTATCAGCTTTCAGATTGCACCACAGCCGCTCTTTCATAAGAATTTTGAACTTTTGACCAAGACTTTGGAGGATTATCAGCTTCAGGGGTACACCTTATTTATATTAGCTGATAGCCAGAAACAGCAACAGCGACTCAAGGATATCTTCAGCAGTGAGGAACTGAAGCGTTACAACATCAGTTTTACATCTGTGGACAAGACTATCCACGAGGGGTTTATCGATCATGACAAGAAATGCTGTTTCTTTACCGATCATCAGATTTTCGACCGATTCCATAAGTATAACCTCCGTTCGGATAAGGCAAGGGCAGGAAAGATGGCACTTACCATGAAGGAACTGCAGGAAATGGAACCGGGGGATTTTATCGTGCATGTGGACTTTGGTATCGGTAAGTTTGGCGGACTGGTACGTGTTCCTACTGGCAATAGTTATCAGGAAGTAATCCGCATTATCTATAAGAATAATGATAAGGTGGATGTCTCAATCCATTCGCTTTATAAGATAAGCAAGTATCGTAGAAGTGATACGGGTGAACCGCCTCGTCTGTCTACGCTGGGTACTGGTGCCTGGGACAGACTGAAGGAAAAGGCAAAGAAGAAGATTAAGGATATAGCCCGAGATCTGATAAAGCTCTATGCGCAGCGCAGGAGAGAAAAGGGCTTTGCCTATAGTGCCGACAGTTATCTACAGCATGAATTGGAAGCGTCTTTCCTTTATGAGGATACCCCCGATCAGGGAAAGGCTACAGCTGAGGTGAAGAAAGACATGGAGAGTGGCAGACCTATGGATCGTCTGGTTTGTGGCGATGTTGGCTTCGGAAAGACGGAGGTTGCCATACGAGCAGCTTTTAAGGCGGCTTGCGACAGTAAGCAGGTGGCTGTACTGGTGCCTACCACCGTGTTGGCTTATCAGCATTACCAAACCTTTAAAAGTCGATTGGAAGGTCTTCCGGTACGTGTAGATTACCTCTCTCGTGCCCGTTCTGCCAAGGATACCAGACTGATTATCGAAGATTTGAAGGCTGGCAAGATAGATATTCTTGTAGGAACCCATAAATTGATATCCAAAACGGTGAAATGGCACGACTTGGGTCTGCTGATCATTGACGAAGAGCAGAAGTTTGGTGTTTCAACCAAAGAAAAGCTGCGTCAGCTCAAGGTGAATGTTGATACGTTGACCATGAGTGCTACTCCAATACCTCGTACCTTGCAGTTCTCGCTGATGGGAGCGCGTGATATGAGTATCATGCGTACACCGCCACCTAACCGTTATCCTATCCATACCGAGTTGATTACTTTTAACCGTGAGGCGATTATTGATGCAGTCAACTTTGAAATGAGCCGTAATGGACAGGTATATTTCGTTTGCAATCGTATATTCAAGTTGGAGGAACTGAAACTCTTCCTGGAGAAACATATTCCAGATTGTCGTGTGGTCATCGGCCATGGTCAGATGGCACCAGAGCAATTGGAGAAAGTTATAATGGGATTCATCAATTATGATTATGACGTATTGCTTTCTACTACTATTGTAGAAAACGGAATAGATGTGGGTAATGCCAATACTATCATCATAGAAGATGCTCATAAGTTCGGACTGAGTGATTTGCATCAGATGCGTGGACGTGTAGGACGTAGCAATAAAAAGGCATTTTGCTATCTTATTGCTCCTCCAAAGAGTGCGCTTACTCCAGAGGCACGTCGCAGACTGGAGGCGCTGGAAACTTTCAGTGAGCTGGGAAGTGGTTTTAATCTGGCTATGCAGGATCTGGATATTCGTGGTGCAGGTAATCTGTTGGGTTCGGAACAGAGTGGATTTATGGAAGATCTGGGTTATGAAACCTATCAGAAGATTCTTTCGCAGGCTGTAACAGAATTGAAGAACGAAGAGTTCTCTGACCTCTATCAGCAGGAAATGGAGGCTGGTGAGCAATTTACTGGAGATGATTTTGTAGACGACTGTGCGATAGAAAGTGATTTGGAGACCTATTTCCCTGATACCTATGTACCGGGCAGCAGCGAACGTATGCTTCTGTATCGTGAGTTAGATCATCTGCAGAGTGATGATGAGTTGAAGGCTTACCGACAGCGTTTGATAGACCGCTTTGGTCCGGTTCCGAAAGAAGGCGAAGAATTGATGCATGTTGTAACTCTTCGTCGTCTTGGAAAGCGTTTGGGAGCAGAGAAGATAATGCTCAAGACAGGAAGTATGCAGATGCAATTTGTGAGCAATGTTAACAGTCCTTTTTATAAGAGCCAAATGTTCTCTCGTGTGATTAATTATGTTACAACCCATGTTCGGGAGTGCGCATTGAAGGAGAAAAATAACAAGCGTTATCTGCGCATTAAGGATGTAACAAGCGTAGAACAAGCTGTAGAGCTATTGCGGAAAATATCATCCTTGGAATTGAAATAAGGAAAAAACTCATATACCTCGTTACCTTGGATGGTATATAAAATGAAAAAACAATGAAAGATTAGATACCCCTATCTGCTTTCATTGTTTTCTTTATGTATAAGTAAAAGATGATGAATGGCGTTTCACAACGCCTGTTTGTTTTAACTGTTGCAAAGATAGTAATTTATCTTAATACATAGGGGTAATATTTGATTTTATAGGAGTAAAAAATGTTTTATTGTTATATTTTGAATAGAATTTATTGCTTTTCTTGATATATTGCCGTCATTTTAAGATAAAAATAGGAAATAGAAGAGAAAAAGATGAGTAATTTTTTTCTTAATTGAAATATTATTTGTACTTTTGTCGTGGAATAATAGATAATGTTTCATTTGGAAAGCAAAATCTTTTCTGGAAAAACAAAATGAAAGCGAATTTTCTAATAATTTAAACATAATATTATGAGACAGAAAAAGTATTTACTGCAAGAGCAGGATATTCCTACTCAGTGGTACAACATTCAGGCAGACATGCCTAACAAGCCATTGCCACCATTGAATCCACAGACTCACAAGCCGCTCAATGCTGACGACTTGTCTCACATCTTTAATAAGGAGTGTTCTAAGCAGGAGCTAGATGTAGAGCATGCTTGGATTGATATTCCAGAAGACGTAAGAGAGAAGTATACTTATTATCGCTCAACTCCTTTGGTGAGAGCTTATGCTCTTGAAGAGGCCTTGGGTACTCCGGCTCACATCTACTTCAAGAACGAGAGTACTAACCCATTGGGCTCTCACAAAATCAATTCTGCCATACCACAGTGCTATTATTGCAAGCAAGAGGGTGATTCTAATGTTACCACAGAGACCGGTGCTGGTCAGTGGGGCGCTGCTCTTTCGTATGCTGCTAAATTATACGGACTGGAGGCTGCTGTATATCAGGTTAAGATTACTATGCAGCAGAAGCCTTATCGCTCCAGCATCATGCGTACCTTCGGAGCCACTGTAGAGGGTTCTCCTTCCATGAGTACTCGTGCGGGTAAGAACATTATTACTCGCGATCCTCATCATCCTGGTTCTCTCGGTACTGCTATCAGTGAGGCTGTAGAGTTGGCTACAACAACTCCGGGATGTAAGTATACTTTGGGTTCTGTACTCAATCATGTGGCTCTTCATCAGACTGTAATTGGTCTTGAAGCAGAGAAGCAGATGCAGATGGCTGGTGAGTATCCTGATACCATTATTGCTTGTTTCGGTGGTGGTAGCAACTTTGGTGGTCTTGCCTTCCCATTCATGCGCCATAACTTGAGCGGTGAGAAGCATACTGAGTTTATCGCTGCAGAGCCAGATAGCTGTCCTAAGTTGACCCGCGGTAAGTTTGAGTACGACTTTGGTGATGAGGCAGGTTATACTCCATTGTTGCCAATGTACACTTTGGGACATGACTTCAAGCCTGCCAATATCCATGCTGGTGGTCTTCGTTATCATGGTGCAGGTATGATAATCTCACAGCTTATCAAGGATGGTTATATGCACGGTGTAGATATCCCTCAGTTGGAGTCGTTCAAGGCTGGTATGCTCTTTGCACGTACCGAGGGTATTATCCCTGCTCCTGAAAGTTGTCATGCTATTGCAGCTACTGTACGTGAGGCCATGAAGGCAAAGGAAGAAGGTAAGGAGAAGGTTATTCTCTTCTGTCTCTCTGGTCATGGTCTTATTGATATGCCTTCATACGAGAGCTATCTCAATGGTGATTTGCAGGATTATAGGGTAAGTGATGAGGAAATCAATAAGTTCCTTTCTACAGTGCCAAAGGTGGATTAATGAATGGATTGTTATTTTGGAATTAATGGATTCCATCATATAAATACAACAAAGAGGGTGCAACATAATTTTATGATGCACCCTCTTGTTTTGGGTATATTATTGATATGTTTTTGGAAACGACAGTATACATCCTTGAGATATTTAGTATCTCTAGCCGCACAACAGCTGTTGTGCATGCGGTGCTCAACTGTTGTTTAAGCTTTGAGCCATTCCTCAATAGCTTTGGCAATTACGTCAAAACTTGTTGTAGGTTCAAAACGTGCTACTACCTGTCCCTTCTTGTTGATAAGGAACTTGGTAAAGTTCCACTTGATGTCGGCACTCTCCTTGTAGTTAGGATCAGCTTCACTTAACATTTTGTCGAGTACAGGATAAAGAGGATGTGATTCATCCCAGCCAGCAAAACCCTTTACTTCCTTGAGGAATTTGAAGAGAGGAGCAGCATCATCACCATTCACTTTTATCTTCTTATATCTTTGAAATTCTGTACCGTATGTAAGTTTACAGAATTGATGGATGCTTTCATCGGTTCCCGGTGCTTGCTGACCAAACTGGTTGCAAGGGAAATCGAGAATTTCGAAACCTTGTGAGTGATATGTTTCATAGAGCTTTTCTAATTCCTCATACTGAGGTGTAAACCCACACTTGGTGGCTGTGTTGACGATGAGTAATACCTCGTTAGCGTACTCTTTGAGGGAAACATCTTTTCCCTTTCTGTCCTTGACAGAGAATTCGTAAACAGTTCTCATTTTTTTTTATATTTTATGTATCAAATTTGCTTGTAATACGATTTGTATTTACGTTACGAGTGCAAAGATACTATTTTTCTTTTAGACAGAATAATAAGTTTACATAATTTATCTAAAATGTTGGGGAATATGCTGGAAGATTGTTGAATAGAGAGAGATTCTCTTGGAAAAAGAGAAAAAAAAGTCCGGGAATTTCACAATCCCCGGAATACTTCCAACTTTCTTCCACTCTAAAATTTGTAGTCGAAGAAAGTTTTGATTAATCTATCATTTAACTTTTCTAAGAACTTGCTGCAAAGGTAATACTTTTTCTTGAAATTATATCATTTTTTTCTCACTTTTTTCTTTTAATAAGTTTAAAAAATGCAAAATATCGAAGAAAAGTATGTTTTTGTTGTCTTTTTACACCCTACGCAGTACTTCTTTATTGTCTTTTCACACGTATCCTCATACTTTTCTTGTTCGTTCCCGATATTCAGTTGGAACCACGCCCATTTCTTTCTTGAATACTTTCGAGAAGTATTTTGGATCGCTGAAGCCCAGATTGAATGCTATGGCTGTGAGTGTATCATCTGTATCTCGTAATAATTCTGATGCTTTCATAATGCGGATATGGCGCACAAAGTCTACAGGAGTCATGCCTACAGACGTTTTGATGCGGTTATAGAGAACGCTGCGACTCATGCCCATGGCATCTGCGATGTCGTCAATCTTCATTTCTGGTGAACTGATATTATCTAATACATAGTTTAGAATATTCTCAATCAGTGCATCATTGATTTGTACCGACATGAATGCCTTGTCTCTTTCCTTTACTTCTTCCGCATTGACTGGAGCTGTAGCCTGTTCCTTGTTTGCCGATGTAGGAAGAATGCGTAGGGCAGCAATAGCGTCTTGGTCGCCTGCGGCTTTCAGTCTCTGCAAAATGTCGGTTTGGATGGCACGACGCTTGTTGAGAACCGCCTCAATGCGGCCTAGCAGATAATTGACAGAGAATGGTTTGGTGAGATAACCATCAATACCTTCCTCAAATCCCTTCAGCTGGTCTTCTGCACTGGCTTTTGCTGATAGCACCACAATAGGTATGTTTTTGAGTGCTAAGTCTTGCTTCAGATGATGTATCATCGTGATACCGTCCATTACTGGCATGGTTACGTCGGTCAGGATGAAGTCTGGAGTATTCTTTCGTGCAACTACCAAACCTGCCTTGCCATTTTCGGCAAGTAATACATTATAAGAATCGTTCAATATTGTATAAAGGTACTTGCGAAGGTCATTGTTGTCTTCTACCACCAGGATGGTTATTTCCTTCTGCATGTCTCCTTTTTCTATCTGATGCTCTTCTATACGATTTTCTTCTATCTGCTGTTCTTTCTGTTTTTCTTCAAGATAGCGCAGTACGTTCTGGTCATCAATCTGACCTTCTAACAATTCGTTTTCCTGCTCATCGTTAGGATTTACCTCATCGAATCCGCCATTGACGTAGAAATTGCTGTTGTTGTCAAATTTCAGCATCTTGTTGATCATTTCCAGCATTTCCTTTGCATTGCGTTCTACTATCTGCAGCAGTTCGCGGCTCTGCTTGGTAAGACCGGGCTCATTGGCAAGTACTTGAGATACTGGGCCTCCGATGAGCGTAAGAGGGGTGCGGAGACGGTGAGAGGCATCGCTGAAAAATTCATTTTTCATCACACTGATGTCATGGCTCAAATTCTCACGTTGACGCTGGTTGTATGTATAGAAAATAGCACCGACAATAGCCATGAGAATAAGCATAAGTGCAATTCTTCCCCAGATACTTTCCCAGAAAGTAGGACGTACCTCAATAGGTAGTTCTGCAATGTATTTACTCCAGATACCATGCGAGTTGGTCGCCTTTACCTTGAGGATGTATTTGCCGTGTCTGATATGGTTGAAACCGATGATGTTGCTGCTTCCATTGCTAATCCATTCGCCTTCTGGGGTGAATCCATCCAGGCGATATAGATATTTGGTCTGGTATTTGCGGGTATAGTCTAATGAAGCAAAACTGATAGTCAGGTTTCGCTTGTTGGCTGGGATTACTACCTTTTCGCTGTGCAGGATTGGATACTGTTCTGGTTCTCCATTATAGTGGAGTGTCGTAAAGATGATACGTGGCTGATAGGTGCTCTTCTTCAATGTTCCTGGATTGAAGGTAAGTGCACCCATTGGAGTTCCTACTGTGATGTTGTTGGTTGCAGGGTCATGATAAGGGCGTGCCTCGGTAAACGACATATTGTAGTCGAAGTCGTTGGGACCGAATGCAGCTATCTGCCCGGTTTTTGCATCAAACTTATCAATACTGGATTCTCTTATTACCCAAATATAGCCTTGGTTATCTTCTATCATACTTTGAACCAGTCCCTCGTTGAGGGAATAATTCTTCATATAAGATACCTTGAGGTTGTCTTGCAGCAGATTAGTGCTTTTTATCTGTTCGAAAGCACCACCAAGCTCACAGATGAATATCTTTCCGCTAGAGTGCTCTAACATGAAGTTTACGTCATTGGCCTCAAGGCTGGTTGAATCGTTTTCTATAAAAGTCGTCTTATAGTATTTTATCTTTCTTGGGTCCTTGAAGTTGTCGCTGAAGGTAACAAGACCATCTGTAGTTCCTACTAATATGACACCATCATTGGTACAGGTGATACGGCGTGTCTTATGGAAGAGATGCTTATCCCAAGCGAGACCGTTCTTGAAGCTTGTAAAGTGGATGCTGTTGTCTTCCTGAATGTTTGCAAGAGCGATTCCACCACCGTATGTCGCTATCCAAATGCGGCCCTGACGGTCTGACTTCACATCGTAGATATTATTGCTTGGAAGTGAAGCCGGATTGTTCGGATCGCTGAGGAAATGGTAATATTTGCCTCCTGTGAGCAGGTAGAGTCCATCGCCATGAGTACCAATCCAAAGACGGTTGTTGTTATCTGTGAACAGGCAATAGATACCCGCAGGCGAGAAGGGAACCTGCTCGCTAGTAATGTTGCCGCTTGGGGTAAAATATCCTAATTTGTTATGATGTACATCGGCCACCATGATGCAGCCGTTCTTGTGACCATATAGCTGGTTACCGTTGGCTAAGGCTGTAATGGCATGAACCTCCGACTCTCCTTTGTTTAGTTTGTTGAGGGTATATTGATGGTTCTTGAAGTCAATCAATGTGAGGTCATGAATTCCTGTTATCCAAAGTACTGCCTGGTCTGTGATACTGAATTTCTCAATCATAGGGATTCGGTAATTGCCTGATGAGTTACTGCGCAGCAGGTATGGCACAAGTTGTCCTGTCTTGCGGTCGTAATAACTGAAGGTACCTTGGTTAGGTACCACCCATACAGTATGATTCTCATCCTGAGTGATGAAGAGTTTCGAGCTGGATGTGCGGTCTACAGGATCCGGTTGGTCTGCGAAAAGCCATCGCTTCTCGGATGTTTTAGGATTAACAATAGTTACACCCATGCCGTTAGTGAACGTCCAAACCGTTCCATAATCATCTACATATAGTTTCTTCACTTCTGCTAGAGGCTGTGAAGGACTTTGTATATTGATGATTTCTGATTTGAAAGTTCTCGGATTATAGATGACTACGCCAAGATTGGTGGCAAGAAGAAGCTGATAACCCGTATTCTTTAATTCGTTGATGTGGGTTATACCTTCAGGAAGGGGAACATTGGTAGCTCGATTTTTTTCATCTACAACGATAACCTTTCCGTTCTCTGTAGCCAGGAAGACATATTCTCCTACTTCTCTAATCCACTTATAAGGTACGTTAGTACTGAATTTCTTGCCATAGATGGTTGTACCCTTATCTGTAAGGATCCACTCTCTGTGTTTCTTGTCGCCATAGATAAAATAAACTTTACCGCTTTTCAATCCTTTTTGACCTACATGTATCAATTCAAAATCGAGTACATCTGTATCTTTGGTGCGTAGCAGATAATCGGCATTGGCGGATGTAACCCAGGTGTTCCCTCCATTAATATCATAGATATTGTCTGCCCTGAAATCAACCTTGAATTTCTCATTAATCTGATTGCTGGTTTTTAAAAACTGGCAGAGATGGGTGTCATAGAGATAAAGTTTGTGGTCTTGGGTTATACACCATACGTTGTTTGCTGCAGTTGGCTGTATGTTCAATATGCGGTTGGTTGACAGAACGCTTACACCGTCTGGTTCATCGCGGAAAGTATGGAAGCTATATCCGTCATAATAAGACAAGCCGTTCCATGTGGCAAACCACATCAGCTTGTCTTTTCCTTGTTTTATGTCAGAAATAGTATTTGCTGCAAGTCCGTCAGCTATGGAAAACTTTCGGATGTCACAATAGGGGGTAGCTATGGCTGTGACAGCCGAAAGCAGTCCCAGGAGTGTTATA
This sequence comes from Prevotella sp. Sow4_E9_plate, assembly GCF_052116205.1. Lineage (NCBI taxonomy): Bacteria > Pseudomonadati > Bacteroidota > Bacteroidia > Bacteroidales > Prevotellaceae > Prevotella > Prevotella sp. Sow4_E9_plate. Next base: position 84,855 of record NZ_JBQKLN010000001.1, read on the forward strand.
TATAGATGTTTTTTTATCATAATTATTTGTCTTGTTGGCATGTATTTTTATTAATTAATTCGACACAAAGATAACAAAAATAATTGTAAATTGGAAGAAAAATGGTGGATTTTTTGTTGAGATAGGGAAATTTTCCTTTATCATAGGGAAATTCCCCTAAAAACTTCCCTTTTTCCTTTTGAATGGTGTAAAAAATGCTTTATCTTTGCACCAAGTTCTACAGAAGGTGTCTTTTTGATAGATTGATACTTAGTAGCAAAATTGTTTGTTGAATTTTTAAAAGAAGAAAGGATATAAGACGATGAAAAAGATGAAGAAACTTTTGATGTTGATGGCAGTAGCTGTCACTTCATTCACTTTTACTGCTTGTGACGATGATCCATGGGATGATTCTTGGCATGATGATTATTACTGGTATGATGACTATAATCATGGTGGCTGGGGATGGGACCAGGAGGACTGGAACCAAGGTTCGCAGGGGTCGTCAGACAGAGACTTGCTTAAGGAGGCTCATACTTTGGTAGGTGATTGGTATGGAAATGTCCAGCTTTCGGAGTTGGCATCCGATGGTAATTCTCGAAATAACTACCAGTTTGAAGCCAATATGATATTCTATCAGGACAAGAATAACCGCAACTCGCTTAGTGGAAGCGGCATAGAGATAGATTATGCTACAGACGGAAGTAATGACCAACAGACCTTGAAGTTCTCTTGGTATATTGATAATAATGGAGATATTTACATCAAGTATGCTTCTGGTGCTACTTATGTCATGGATGCCAACGCCAGCCAATACGGTTTCCATTTGGGAGCAGAGCAAGGTAAGAGATATGATACATTCTTTGGTTATATGATAGGTACCGGTATGGCGAAGGGCGATATCATATATATTGATTTGGAACGTAACTCTTCGAATGGTGCTAGGGTTTCCAGAAGCAGTACTTCTACAGGTTCTTCATTTGGTAAGGGAACCGGTCGTACTCCAATTAAGGGAACTGTCAAGGGGTTGCCGAAGAGATAGAAAATGAAGCTTGTTTTTAGTGCTATATATACAACTTTCTCTTGAAAGTTCATTCGTTATTAAAAAGAAACCGCTCCCTCAGTATTCTCGCTGAAGGAGCGGTTTTATTAGTTTATGGATGTAAGGACAAGCCCCATCTGGTATCTTTTCCTTTAATACTTCTTTACTTCTTAATCATCTTCTTGCCGTTCTTGATTACAATACCCTTGTAAGCTGCGTTAACCTTCTGACCTGCAAGGTTGTAAGCCGGAGCATTGTCCGCTGTTGTTACTGTGATGTTAGAAATGCCGGTAGGATTTGATTTCTTTGAGATAAGAATGTTGTTAGCATCAACTTCATATGTTGTGTTAAACAATTTGAGTTTACCGTAAACAACAACTTCGTCACCCACTTTGATATCGTCGATAGATTCAAACTTTGCACCTTCGAAAGAAAGACCTCCGTATACCATCAGTTCATTTTCTTCCTTCCCATCATCTGAAATGTAGTATGAAAGACTTCCGTAAGTTTCGTTCAAAGTTTCACTTGCTTTGCTGACGATACCTTTTACGTAAACCTTCTCACTCAAGCCTTTACCTGCTTCGATAAGTTCCTTTGCCTTAGCAACGGTATAAGCGGTTTCTGGAGTATTTGTGATGTCTACGATAGTAGGAGCATCTCCAACTTTGTAATATTCAACTTTGGAAACCTGTACTAAACCGTTAGAAGAGCCGCTTGCGCAATCGAATACTATCTTGTAGTAATTGTTTGCTGAAGCCTTTGTTGGTTTGAAAATCATGTCTCCATCTGTCAATTCAGGAGCAGAGATTTCTTCTGTGACATTTTTAAACTCAGCATCTGTAGCTACTTTTAGTGTAATGGAATTAACTTTGTCTTTTGTTAATTTGTCGATTGTTATGAGAACGTTGCTGATAGGCTTGTCAATAGCTGGAGATGTAATGGCTGCTACTGAGGCATTGCCCTTTCTTCCGCATCTAATATACTTCCAGTTGTTCCATTTGTTTGTGTTGAAATTCTCGATGGTCCATGAATCTGTCCCGATAGTTGCAACCCAAGTTTTTGTGTATGCAGAAATCTCTTTACCTGCTGTACCTTCATCTGGGAAAGTCAAAACTTTGTAAGGTTCTGCTGCAAATGTAATGCTTGCTACGAAAGCAAAGATTACTGATAATGAATAGCGTAGTAACTTTTTCATAAGCTAAAAATAATTTAAGTTGTTAATAATAAGTTTTTTCATGTTACCATGATTATGTTGCAAAGATACAAAAAATAATTAGATGTCTTGTTAAGATAGTGTTAAATTGTTGAGCTTGTGGCTATTTTGGCAGATTTTAACGAGAAAAAGATGGAAAAATCAGGCGGCGGTGGATAGAAAGCTACTTTCAAAAACACTCTTCACTCTTCACAAATACACTGTAAACGGCTATTGTACAGTAGTTTAGGTGTGTGAAGAGTGGTAGCCTGCTCTTCACCACTCTTCACCACTTTTCACCCCTCATCTACAGTATCTTATGCTGGTGGAAATTTTGAGTACGTGTGAAGAGTTGTGAAGAGTTGTGAAGAGTGGACTACCACTCTTCACCTCTCGCAACCCCTGTGTTTATCGGGGTTTCAGGCTAATCTGTGAAGAGTGAAGAGTAAAAACGAAAGTAAGGTTTTGCACGAGCTAAACCACGCTTCCTGCAGCCGGAAAGCATATTCCGAATGGCGATGGTAGACCTCCCGAAATTTTTCTCCCGATGCATCACTTTGCGCCCGGCAATGGCAAAAAGTTGCCCCAGTAGAGGGCAATATTGTGCCATAGTCAGGCAAAAAGTGGAATGAGCCTCTTTTCTTGCCCTTACTTAAATCCCCAGATATTCTTTATAGCTTGTACGTCTATTTCTTCAACCTGCTTCTCTATGTCATCAGGCAAATTGCAGAAGAAATCGATGCCAGTTTGCTTCTCCAGGGTTTTGATGTTGACTACATAATTGCCTAACTTGTCGTTCTTGGAATCGAATGCCTTGTTTTCATGTTTAAACCAATAACCGAAGGCACTATAGCCGTAACTCTGAGTTTTTGTATTGAATTCTTTTTTCAGTACTGCAACGAAGAAATATTTTGGCACTGGGATGTAGCCTTTTGTTGCGTTGTTGGCCGTTAAATTCTTATAAATATACTCTATGATATTCTCTGGATTATCGACAGTGCCTCCTTTAACGATGAAAAGTGTATCGCTGTCAATCTTTGGAGCCAGTCTCTGGAGTTCTTTCTCCATATTGTACCATGTACCCTTCTGGTTGAAATCGCTATACTGAGGATGCATGTTTGTCAGAAAGTCAGTCTGTCTTTCCTGGGTACTATTTAATCTTCTATCAGCTGATGGACAGATGTGCCCGTGATCGTATCTTCCGTTGTTCTTGTATGGATCAGATGTGAAATCTACAACTCCATATAAAGTCTTTAAATCTGTATCTGACGGATAATCATCTTTAGGCCTACCAACTATATTTTGGCTATTAGTTGTATTTAATGTATAGCAGCTCCATCTTTGGCTTTTCAAGTTATCGTCCCATTCTGTAGAATAGTTGAGCATGCCTGTGGTATTATCCATGTGCACGATAGCATAGCTGGAGCCATTGTTTTTGAGTTTTGGGAACTCCAGACCGTTGATGGCGTTCTTCACCACGATAGGCATGTTGATTGTGGCCACATTCTTGTTGGCATTATTCTTGTCTGTAGAACCGCCAGAATTATCACCCCCAGTATTTCCTCCACCGTTATTCTCTTTATCAGGGAAGTTAAACTGCAGGGAGTCGTCTGTACCGCATGCCGAGAATGTCATTGCAGCGATAAGCGAGAGAATAAGTAACTTGGTATGTTTCATTTCTCGTAATTGTTTTAAGTTATAGATTACTTTCAGAATAATAGTAGGAGATTACTTTCTAGTAAATAAGAAGTTAAAAAGTGATTTCCTAAATGTATAAGAAGAGAAAAAGTGCATTCCTACGTATATGCAACTACGTTGGAACGCACTTTGTATCTTTCGATAATAATATATCCTTATGAAAAAGGTATATATATTACTTCTTCAACTTACCGTAACGGTTCATGAAGCGGTCTACGCGACCAGCTGTATCAACGAGCTTGCTCTTACCTGTATAGAATGGGTGAGAAGTGCTAGAGATTTCAATCTTTACAACTGGATAAGTTTCGCCCTCGAATTCTACTGTGTCGTTTGTCTTGCATGTAGACTGTGAGAGGAACATATCGCCATTAGACATATCCTTAAATACTACAGGACGATAGTTCTCTGGATGAATACCTTTTTTCATTTTTTCTTTTTTATTTTTATTGGGTTATTAAAAATAGACGTCATGGGGATGCTTTCGCATCATTTCGTGTCCCTCATCGGGGCATGCCCATTATAGCCTGTTGACAATTTCAGGATGCAAAATTACACTTTTTTCTTGAATCCACCAAATTTTTCCTCTTCTTTTTAAGAAATATTTTGGAAAAGAGCATAATATGTAGGTTCTAAAGTTATGCCAGGCGATGTTGTCTGTTAGGCGTTCCGGCGGATTTGCAATCCGCAGCCGTAGGCTTTTCATATCCCCAGGTCTTGATGTTGCATTCTCGCTTGAAGCGGATTACAAATCCGCATTAAAGTGGTCGAGCCTTTTTTGTCTGCGGATTTCAAATCCGCAGGAACGCCTAGCGGGCTTGCGTTTCCTCTTGTCGCCTAGCGGGCTTGCGTTTCCTCTTGTCGCCTAGCGGGCTTGCGTTTCCTCTTGTCGCCTGGCGGGCTTGCGTTTCTCCTGCCAACTATGTTTTCGATGGATAAGAAAAAGAAATCCCCATCGCCTCTGTTTGTGTAGAGGACGATGGGGATCAGTATTTTTTCTAATACATAATATCTACTAGGGGAATTACTTGATAATCGCTGTGCTGCCAAATGTTACAGTGAAGTCATCGATGAGAACATCACCGCCTGGCTTCTTTGCATTCATTATGACGAAGCAGTATGTGCCGTCAGCAGAAATAGTGAGTGTTTGCTCTACTAGTTTCCACTCTGTATTCTTGAGTTCGTTAACGTACTCACCATATATATAATCGCCTACTTTTCCATCTGTAACAGGAACTATACCTGGACGGACAGAAGCGCCTTTCTCTGTTACGGCTTTAACATAGAACTTAACTTTGTATTTGCCAGCCTTGAGAGTCATCTCCTTATAACCTAAGCGCTTGTTCGCACTAGCAGATCCGCCTACTTTTACAGAGTACTTGCCGCTATGAGCGTCTTCGCTCTGAGAAAGGGTAGCATTGCCTGCTGTAGAAGCTGTTTTCCAGTTGGTTGGCTTACCATCTGCCCAAGTCTCGAAGCCGCCATTCTCCCCTGTTGCTACTTCGCCTGGGTTTGGATCTGGTTCTGGGTCTGGCTTAACCTCACCGCTGCCTGTACCTTCACCTTCAATCTTAACGATAGAGCTGGTCTTGTCAACCTCCATGATTTCGTTATTATTCTTATCAACGAACTTCATGATCTTACCCAGGATAGTAACCTTCTGACCCACCTTCAAATCTTCCTTAGAAGCGAAGTCTGCGCCGTTCAGTCCCTTACCAGAGTAAACCTGCATGTCCTTGCTCTTGCCATCGTCTGAGATGTAATAGGTGATGCTCTTGTATTTCTCATTATAGAAAGCAACATCTGAGATGATACCTGTCAGGTAAACCTGTGTAGTAGGCGCTGTGCCAGCCTTGATGGCTGCGATAGCTTCTGCCACGTTGTATGGGTCACTGAGAGAACCCTTACCAGTTGCTGGAGTATCAGGAGTTGTAGTTCCTGCGTTCTCGATAGAGATGATGGTGCTGTTCTTGTCGATTTCATTGACAATAGTGCCATCATTCTTCGTGAATGCCTTGACGATTCCTTTTACTACTACGATCTGACCAACTTTCAAGTCATCCTTGGAAGAGAAGTTTGCACCATCCTTGCCTTTGCCAGAGTATACTTCGATAACATCTGAAGAACCCTCGTCTGCGATGTTATATGACAAACTGCTATAGGTTTCGTTGAAGAAAGTTACGGCTGTAATCTTACCCTTTACGCATACAGCTGTAGAAGGTGCTGTACCTGCCTTGATGAGGGCGATAGCTTCTGCTACAGTATATGGATTGCTTTCAGAACCCTTTTGGTTAGGATCTGTCTCTCCTGGAGTCTCAGGCTGAGTAGGCAGTGTGTAAGGTTCTGGCACATCCTCGCAGCTGCTGAATGTGAAAGCAGCCATCGCCGCCATCAAAACTGAAAATATATACTTTTTCATATTGTTGTCTTTTTTATTGATGTTACTATATATATTAATGTATAGAGGTGAGTTTTGTTAATCTACCATGAAATTCTTGACTTCCCATGTTGGAGCCGCCGATGTGGAACTGCTATAGAGGAAACCTATGTATATGGTCTTGCCACAATACTTGGTTAAATCTGCAGTTGAGGTAACAAAGTCCCAGCCGTTCTTGGTAGGATATCCTTTCACGTCCAAATCTGTCCATGTCTTTCCGTTGGTAGAAACCTGAACCTTGCATTCCTTGGTCATGTCGGAAGAGAAATTGATGGCCTGGTCGAATTTGAGGGTAGCGCTCTTTACGGATGAGAGGTTGATGGTAGGTGACTTGAGTCGTGACTGGAGTTCAACGTTGGCACCGTTTACATAGCCTGAAGCCTTCATGCCGTATGCAGCCGAAGCCCATTTCCAGGCATAGCTTACGCCTTCTGCAAGTTTGATGTTTTCTGTAGTGAAATCGCCCTGGCTTTCATCGAAAGCCTCCTTGAAGATTGAGAGCACAGAAGGAGAGAGGTCGTCAGTATTGCGGATGATAATCTGCCATACATTATTATATCTTGTAAAGATGCCCGTGATGTCGTAGGCTCCGTCTGGCAGGATGGCATTGGCGAAGCGGGCATAACCCGATGTTCTCACTACCACGGTATTGGAACTAATCCATTGGCCGGTAATGGCATCCTTGAGTGTCTGGTTGGTGGTCTCATCGTTGGCTGCCCATACGTTTTTGCCGTTAGCGCTGTTGAACTTCACTTTCCTGATGGTCATCAGCTTGCCTGCATTCTCTTCCAGGTAGGTGGCATCTGTTGCCTTCGTAAGGTCGAACTCTTCTGCCTCTACATTGCTGGCATCAGCTTCATCAAGAAGCTTGAAATGCTTCTGCCAGGTAGGGCGGTCCATCTTACCTACGGATGTAGCCCCCGTCTTCAGGTTGGTGTAGATGCCGCCTATCTGTGCCTGCTTGCCGTAGCCGCCGATGTAGAGGCCGTTGAGGTCGATGAGAATCTCCTGACCCACTGGCAGATAGCCATAGAGTCCGCCGCCGTTGATATCTACGAGGATAGCACCTGTGGCATCCTGCAGCGCCACCTGCTGATAGAGGTTGCCGCTGATGTCATTGCCCGTGATGTAACCCTTGATCATCATCGGCTTGTCGATGAGCTTGTATCCGCCACCAGTGATGGTGGTCTTGTAATCGCTCTTGAGCTGTGCAATGGTAACCACGTTCTTTTCCTTGAGCAGGTTGTTGCCGTAAGGAGGAGCAGGGATGGTCTCTACCATATCCGGGTCGGCATAACTGTCGCCCATGCATGATGCCAGCATCATTCCCGCCATCGCCATCATGGCCATTGCTATGAATTTTATCTTTTTCATTGTCGTGTCGTTTTAGAATCTATTTTATGTCATTCTAGAATCGATGATACATCGTTTTAGAATCGGTAGCCAATCTGGAACATGCCGTTGGTTCCGGGTGTGTAATACTTCTTTGGATTCTTTGAGAACTGATAAACGCGAACGTTGTTCACCTCGCCGCCTGTGGTGAGGGTGTAGCCCGAACGTGAGTTCTGCTCATATCCGCTCGCTACCAGCTTCTGGTTGTTGAAGAGGTTGGTAATCATGAGGTTGAAGTTGAGCGAGCCCTTCTTCAATCGGATGCTCTTGCCGATGCTCATATCTACCATCCAACCGCCATGCCCCTTAGCCTGTGCTACAGCTTCTGGTAACCAGCTGTTGCCATCTTCTGTAACTACTGCCGGGAATATCTCTGGATACTTCTGGTGAGCCGACTGACGGTTCTTGAGCACTTTCTCGTAGCGGTAGCTAGGAGAATAAGAGAGGTAGATGCGGTCATAGTAGTTGGCATTCACATCGATGAACCATCCGTTCAGATGTGTGCTCAGACCGATGCTTCCCACAGTGAGTGGAGTTCCGCTCTCTCGCATGTCAAGAACGTAAGCCTTGTCGGTATAAACCTCAGCACTCTTAGAGAGCATATAGTTGGCTGTTACATTGTTGATGTTCTTTGCCTCGCTGATAGCTCCCAAGGTCTTGAGGTCGAGCCATGAAGTGAGTTTGAACTTCAAGCCAGCTTCCAAGCCATAGTATTCCTTCTTCAGACCGGTCATACTTACGTATGTAAATGAGTTTTCATCATCGTTGTAGAAGTTCTGCCACTCTGTAACATGTTCCAGACGGCTATAGTAACCGCTTAAGTTGGCATGCAGCCATGCATTGCGATACTGGTAGCTGAATTCTGAGCTGAAGATACGCTCGTTCTTGAGATTGGTTACGAAATCATTGTTGATTTCTGGTGCAATAAATGCAGTATTAGCCATAGGGGCACGCCATTCGTAGCCAGCGCCAATGCTGAAAGCATGACCTCTGCCTAAGTCTACATTCAGGCTTCCCTTCATACCTCCATCCAGGAAGTTGGCAGTCTCACTGTTGCCGTAACTGTTGTTGGCTGCCATACCATTGCGCATATATCCATGACGCTTCATGCCTGTATAACCGATACGGCCACTCAACATTGCCTTCATGCGGTAGAATTCGCTGGTATAGGTGCTCCAGAGGTTCGCCTTGTTTACATCGATACGATAGTCGTAACCGAATTTGTCACCCTCATAGACAAGTTTACCAGTGTTGTTTGGACCAGCTGTGTTAAGGTCATACTGTACACGTGGGTCTGTGATAGGATAATCACCGATAGCATAAGAGTTTACGTTGTGGAATATGGTTCCGCCGAGCATATCCTCCATGGTCTGATAATGGCGATTGCTATTGGTGCCAAGCATGAGACCTGTAGCCAGGCTAGACTTCTTGGTTAACTTGGTGTTCAGGGTTGATGACAAACTTACATTGAGGTTGTCATTATGTTTTGCCTGCAGATAGTACATGGTTTCCTGACCATTCTTAGCAGCCTGCTGGTTAGAATAGTAGAGACGGTCCCAATCAATCTGTCTGTTCGCCTTGCTTGCTGTCCAGTAGTTTACAGCGTTGTTCCAGCTGTCCCAGTTATAAGCATTGTTACCGTTCTTGAAGTCGCCCCATACGTAGAAGTTAGCCGATGGCATGTTCTTCCAATAGTCTGGCTGAGGGTTCTCGGCGTTGTTGTAGTTGAGTTTGGTGCTCTTGTACATCGAGTATTTGCCAAACAGTGAGGTAGTGAGCTTCATCTTGTCATTGATGTCCCAATCCCATGTAGCGATAGCAGAAGGTGCAAAGTCGTTCACTACGCGTGAGTTTCTCTTGTGCCCGTTCTGATAACCCCAGTATGGGTTGTAATAGTAGTCGTTGGCAAGCCAGTAAGCCTCATCTGTAGATGCTCCCTGAGTACTTCTTTCGGTAGGGTTACCCCAGGTAGAGAAGCTCAGTGAGTGACCGTTCATCCATTTCTTCTGTACTCCGAAGAAATAGGAGAGAGCATTGTAGAAGGTTCCCTCTACATATCCACGGTTTGCCCAGCGATAGGTCAATCCGGCAGTGATAGCCCAACCTTTCTCATTGAAACCGCTGGCATAGGTGTATAACCCACGAAGTGTGTAGTTGCGGTTGGCAGCAGCCACGCTGGCATACTGACCTTCCTGCATGCTTCCTGCACGGAAATCGTAGTTGTTTGAACCCGCCATACCTGTCATTGAGTAATTGTTGGCTTCAAAAGGTAAAGAAAAGTCTACATTTCTGGAGAAACGGTTCAAACCACCGATGTTGGAAAATCTGAACTGTCCCGTCTCCATATCGTTCATGGCTGTTCCATTAATATAGACATCATTGTACTTCTGGTTGAAGGCACGATAGCGGAAACGGACGGGCGAGAACAGGTAACCTGCCTTGCTGGCGTAAACGTTGCTGGTTGAATTGAGGATGGTGACATTTGAAGACATGTCATCGTCCTCACCCAACTGTGCCTCTGAGAAGGTAAAAGCATTCTCGTCAAGACCCTGTGCTATGTTTTGCTCTGTTTTTTCATTTTGAGCCATAGTAAGCGTACAGGAAAAGAGTGCTAACGTTGCTAAGTTTACTTTCTTTTGCATAGTTTATCGTTATTAAGAATTAATAATTACTTATAGACGGTACCTTTATAAGGTTCTTGCCTAAAGATAATTATAAATTTGTTTTTAATGCTGCAAAGTAACAAATAATTTTTTGAAAAAGAAAGTCTTTTTAGTTAAAAATGAATGAATTCTGAAAAAATATTCATTTTTATGGGGAAATCTGCGGTTTTTGTACTATCTTTGCCCAACAAAATCGCACAGTTATGTGCTGTGTGCATACTAAAAAGTATATAACTTAAATATTAAATAGGTGGTATGAGAAAACAAATGCTTTTTTTGGCAGCCTTGCTTTTTATAAGTTTGGGTGCTATTGCCCAGAAGAAATCAAAGGCTTCTAGTGGTAAACAGTTTCAGGTATATGCTGTTGGATTCTACAATCAGGAGAATCTCTTTGATACCTGTCATGATGCGGGTAAGAATGATTATGAATATTTGCCTGCCAAGGGATGGAATGGTATGAAGTATACCAACAAATTGAAAAATATGTCCAGAGCCCTTGCTGATATGGGTACTGATGTGCTGCCTAACGTGGGATGTGCATTTATTGGTCTTGCCGAGGTGGAGAATGCCAACGTCTTGAAAGATCTTACAGCTCAGCCTCCTTTGAAGGCTCGCAATATGCAATTCTGTCATGTTGAGGGTCCTGATAAGCGTGGTATTGACTGTGCTTTACTTTATAATCCAGCACTTTTCACTGTCAAGAATGTAAAGTTGGTTCCTTACGTCCAGGAATTGGAAAAGGATTCGGCTTTCATGACTCGCGGATTCCTTACCGTACGTGGTGAAATGGGAGGTGATGATGTGGCTGTCATTGTATGTCACTGGCCTAGCCGTTTCTCTGGACCGTTCTATCGCGAGAGTGGTGCTCGTCAAACGAAAGTTGTGAAAGATTCTCTGCTCCGCCTAAATCCTGGGATGAAGGTCTTTGTGATGGGTGATATGAATGATGATCCTACCAATGAGAGTATGCACAAGGTATTGAAAGCAAAGGCAGAAATCTCTGAGGTTGGTCCTGATGATATGTATAATCCATGGTATAATATCCTGGCTAAGGAGGGTAAGGGTACTTTGTTCTATAATGGCTCCTGGAACCTTTTCGATCAGATTGTGCTTTCGCCTAGTCTTTTGAATAAGGATTCTAAGAACAAGGATTACAGCAGCTTGAAGTATTGGAAGCACCACGTATTCCGCAGAGATTATCTGATTCAGCAGGAAGGACAGTACAAGGGAGCTCCTTTGCGTACCAAAGCGGGTGGCAGATGGCTCAACGGTTACAGTGATCACTTGCCTGTAGTTTTATATTTGGTGAAGGAGAAAAAATAAAATGGTTGAAGAACATCCTTTTGAACCATGGTTACCGGGCAATGCCAAGTTGCTGATGCTCGGTACCTTTCCACCCGCAGAGAAGCGATGGTGCATGCCCTGGTATTATCCTAACTTCCAGAACGACATGTGGAGAATATTCGGACTGATTTACTTCGGAGATAAATTCCATTTCGTAGATGTGGAACATAAGACTTATAGGCTGGATGCCATCAAGGATTTTCTGAAAGAAAAAGGAGTTGCTATCTATGATACCGCCCAACAGGTGATTCGAACCAAGAATACGGCTTCTGATAAAGACTTGCAAATAGTGCAGCCTTCTGATCTGGATGGTATGCTTGCCAGATTACCCGAATGTAAGGCGGTTCTTACGGCAGGACAGCTTGCCACCAAGGTCTTTTCTGACCATTTTGGCATTCGTTCGCTTCCCAAGATGGGAGAATTTGTAGAGTTTACTGTCGGAACTCGTCAGCTTAGGCTTTACCGCATGCCGTCCAGTTCCAGGGCTTATCCGATGGCGGTGGAGAAAAAGGCTGAGTATTATCGCAAAATGTTTGAAGAAATCTTATAGAAAATGGAAAAGATAGATAAGGTAACGGTGATAGGTATTGCTGGAGGTACTGGTTCTGGCAAGACAACAGTAGTAAAGAAACTCGTAGAAGTGCTGCCGCCGCATTATGTAGCAGTGGTGCCGCTCGACTCTTATTATAATGACACCTCGCATATGACGGAAGAGGAACGCCATCAAATTAATTTCGACCATCCGTCGGCTTTCGACTGGAAACTCTTGCATCAGCAGCTGGCTGATTTGCGTGCAGGCAAGGCAATAGAGCAGCCTACTTACAGTTATCTCAAATGCAATCGTGAACCGGAGACGATTCTTGTAGAGCCAAAGCCGGTAGTGATTATTGAGGGTATCATGACCTTGGTGGATAAGAAATTGCGCAGCTTGATGGACCTGAAGGTATTTGTAGATACCGATGCTGATGAACGCTTGATTCGTAATATTCAGCGTGATACGATAGACAGAGGTAGAACGGTATCAATGGTCGTAGACCGTTATCTCAAGGTTCTTAAGCCTATGCACGAGCAGTTTATCGAGCCAACCAAGCGTTATGCAGATATCATCATTCCGCAGGGAGGTGAGAATGAAAAGGGTATTAGTATCCTTTGTCGCTATGTAGAGGGACTCGTAGAAAAATAATAAAAATAGCCTCGCAAGTTTGAAGATACTTGTGAGGCTATTTTGTTTTCTATTCAATAAAAGTAACTTCTTCGTTTTGGGTACTGGTAGAATCTGAGTCTACTACGATGTTGTTCTTTTGGTTGTTCTTTCTCTGCCAGTTACGTCGGTTGTTGGAAATCTTGAAGGCATTGGCGCATTCTACTACACCGTATACCAACATGGCCCAACCGATGATGAGCAATGGGGCTGAGGCTAAGGCAGAAGGCTTGATGACTGCCAGTATACCCAAGAGCAGAAGGGCTGAAGGCATAAGCCAGTAGATGATGCCCACACGCCCCATCTTGGCAGCTGTTACCAGATTTGCCATTTGAGTGATGGCACCCAAGATCAGGATTGCCGAAAGGATAAACATCAGCCATGCGATGAATACATTTGGCATCAATGCCAGAATCATGCCGAGAATCAGACTGCCCAAACCAACGATAGGGAAGTTGGGCTTGATTCCGATAATCTGTTTGCCGTTGGCGTCAGAAAGCATCTGGCCTTGCATCTTCTCTGCAGTTCTCTTAGCGCTGAAGTAGGAGATGAGGGAGATGGCTCCTGAAAGGAAAAACAACACACCGATAGCGATGGTAATCCATGTGACTGTCTGTTCGCGGTATTGGATGAGTAAAACACCAATGATGATGGCGCAGACGGCACGAAACAAAGAACTATGTACTACTTTCATACTTATCTTTTTTAAAACGATTTTGCAATGTTATATTAATCTTTATGCAAAAATACGAAAGAAAATTGAGAAAGCATGATTTTTATGATTTATTTAACGCAAATTATTCCTTATTTTCGCCAATTATGAGTAATTTTGTAAGCAAAAACTATAAGCTATGACAAAGTTATATCTTGTGCGCCATGGTGAGACCGTGGATAATGCTGCTCAGATCATGCAGGGGCAGACACCGGGCAAGCTGAATGCGAAAGGTATTGAGCAAGCTGGGGAGGTTGCCAGGAAGATGGTAAACGAACCTATTGATGCCTTCGTTTCCAGTGATCTGTATCGCAGTATTCAGACTTGTAAGATTATTGCCCGTCCTCATATAGAAGCTCTCTCTCTGACTGGTAATCTGACAGATGAGGAGCTTGATGCTCATATCGTTACCACTCCATTGCTGAGAGAGCGGGATTGGGGTGACTTTACGGGTAAGTTCATTCCTTCCTTGCCTAAGGATCCAAAGGATTGGCCTGATAATATAGAAACTTTGGAAAGGATGAAGTCCAGAGCTCAGAATTTTCTTACCTGGCTCAAGGTTGCTTATCCCGATAAGACTATTCTGGCAGTGGGACATGGCATCATCAATAAGGCGATTCAGAGTGTCTATTTCAAACGCCCGATGAATCAGATAGAGAAAATGGCAAATGCAGAAGTGAGGGTTCTGATACTTTAAGTGAAGAATGAAGAACGAAGAGTGAAGAAACAACGTTCGGCGGCCGAAGGGAAAGCCAATTCATATGCTTTACTAATCATAAAGCTCAAAGTTCAAAGCTCAACGTTCAAAGTAACAAGTTTAAAAATCAAAGTTCAAAGCAAATGAATAAAATAGCTCTTATCACAGGTGCAACAAGCGGAATAGGCGAAGGTTGCGCTCGCCGCTTTGCAAGAGGTGGTTACAATCTTATTATCACTGGTAGAAATACTGGCAAGTTGGAAATCCTGAAAAAGGAATTAGAGGCAGAAGGCACTGAAGTCTTGGCTTTAGCTTTCGATGTCCGTAATCGTGAGGCAGCAAAGAAGGCTGTAGATTATATTCCTGATGCATGGCGCAATATTGATGTGCTGATCAATAATGCCGGATTGGCTCGTGGTCTGGAACCGGAGTATGAAGGTGATTTTGAGGATTGGGATCAGATGATTGATACCAATATCAAGGGACTTCTTACCATGACTCGCCTGATTGTGCCTGGCATGATTAAACGTAATCATGGTCATATTATCAATATTGGTAGTGTGGCAGGAGATGCTGCTTACGCCGGAGGCAATGTTTATTGTGCCACCAAGGCTGCCGTTAAAGCTATCTCTGATGGGTTACGTATTGATGTGGCACATACCAAGGTGCGTGTAACCAATGTGAAACCTGGATTGGTAGAAACCAATTTCTCTAATGTCCGTTTCCATGGTGATAATGCGCGAGCTGACCAGGTTTATCGTGGTATCACTCCTTTGAATGGTGATGATGTGGCTGACGTGGCTTACTATGCAGCTTCTGCTCCTGAACATGTGCAGATAGCAGAGGTGCTGGTTCTTGCTACGCATCAGGCAAACGGAACGGTTATCCATCGCGATTAGTCGCATATTATAGGAGTTAAAGGAGTTAAGACGTATGTCTTGCTGCTTAAAATCTACGCCAAAAAGACTGTTGTCTTAACTCCTTTAACTTCTTATTATATAATATGGCAGAGACGGTTGATGTCGCTCTCAAAAGTCTCGCGATTCTTTGCCTTTGCTCTCATGCCCGATTTATAGTTGTAGATGGTCTGGGTGGAATAATGCAGCAGGGTGGCTATCTCCTGACTGTCGGTTATGCCTAGTCGCATCAATGTATAGATACGGATTTCCGTGGTCAGGGTGTGGGCAGTAGGAAGTTCCAGCTGGCATTCTGGCAGCAGGAGCTTGTTCAACTCCGTCACGAAACCGGGATACAGTTCCATGAACGCCTTGTCGAAGCGGTTGTAGAACATCTGTGACTCCTCCTCTTCCATCTTGTGGGTGTTGAGGGTTTTCAGCAGGTCGGCAGTCTGGTTAGCCTTGATCTTTCGGTTCACCAGTTTGCGGTAATCTGACAATTTTCTGATATATGCCGCACTGATGTCCATGAAGAGTCGCATGTAGGTCTCTCGCTTGATGTTTGTTTCTATCAGCTGCTGGTTCAGCTGGGTGAGCTGTGCGTTCATTTCTTTCTGTTTCTCGTTCTGCTCTTCTATTTCCTGCTTGTTTTTCTTCAGCTTGTTCTTCTGTCGGTTGTTGACGAAGGAGAGAATGAGGATGATGATGAGTGCTACGCTAACGCCGATGAAGCCGAAGAGGAAACGGGTACGTGATTTCTCGGCAGCCTGCTGGTTGGCAGAAGCGATGACTGGGAGGATATTGGAAATTTCCATCATGCGCAGTCGGTTGTTGAAGAACTGGGCGTCTTCCATCGTGTGCTGGATGTATTTGGCTGCTCTCTTACTGTTGCTTGCATCCTTTTTAAAAAGAAAGTAGGCAAGTTTCTGCAGGGCTACCGTTTCCTTGAGCTGGCATAGGCCATCACTCACAGATGCTTCCACGAGATATTTCTCGTAGAGATCGAAGTTACCTGTAAGTTTGTAATATCTGGCGACACCGTATGCCGACATGGCATGGATGCGTGATTTGGCTGGAGACATCTTCACTGCCTTCATGAAATGGTAGAGCGACTGCTTGCTGGTAGGCTCATTCAAATAGATGTTTTCGCCTAGCAGATAATTGTAGTAGACGGTGTTTCTGCTATCTTCTTTGAAACTCTGGAGCAAGAGATTCATGTAATGCTTCCTTTGGGTGCGGAATTCTTTTGCGTAATCAGAGTTTTGGGCGTATGATTCCCAGTAATTATAGATCCAGGCGAAGGTATAGTAATAGTATAACTTCAGCTTGTAGGGCATCGTGTCGGGATGGAGTGATTCGAGCAGAGCTTCGGCTTTGTCATAGAATCCCCTTACCGAGAGTACTGACGCCCGGTTAATCTGGTTGAGAGTTATATAATAGGTATCGTTGATCTTCTGTGCCAACTCCAGTCCACGCTGCATGTAAGCGTATGCCGAGTCGTAGCGGTAGGCGCTGTAGGCACGGTATATGCTGTCAAGGAAAAGGAGTCGGGTCTTGTCATCTTCTGCATCAAAGGCTACCTGTTTCAGATGTTTGAGCTCGTTTTCCTTGATATCTTGATAATGCTTGTCGTTATCAATCATGTAGTCGATACGCTCCAGGAGCTTTTTCTCGTCGGTTTTGCTTTGAGCGAGCAGTGGCATCATAAGCATAAGAAGTATTAGTAATAGTCTCATCTTCTGTTTATGTTTTGTAAATGACATAATTGTAGTCTGAAAAGGATAAAATTAGTCTATTTGTCGTTTTTGTGTTGCAAAGATACAAATAAAAAATGGTATTATAGTATTTACTTTGATAAAAATGGTTAATTTTGTAAGTTTTTGATTTAAAACAAGTTAGAAAGGTGGAATTTTACTTTCCATTTACTTTTCTGCTACTTAGGGATACAACTGTAGATTTTTTGTAGTATCTTTGCAATCGAAAAAAGAAAAAAGTAGTTATTATACTACCACTTCAAGTCTTCTAAGGTACATATTCCTTTTGTTGATTTAGTATGTTGATTTAAATAAAAAACAGGTTTTAGTTTATCTAAGGGAAAAGAAAATTAGTGTATTAGGTTAAACCCGTCAGGCTCTTGTGAAAGATTCTGGCGGTTTTTTTGTCTTCTTCATTTTCCATTTTTAGGGTTTACACCTTATTTATATATTATTAATACAAATTCCTCTGCTATTTTTTGGGAATCTCAGAAATAATCTGTACTTTTGCCACATAGTTTTATTAAAAGGTAATATTTAACGACCAATGAATATTTTAGTAACAGGCGCTAATGGCCAGTTGGGTCATGAAATGCAGATTTGCGCCAAAAGAAGCAATCACAAGTTTGTCTTCACCGATGTGGCTGAAGGCTATGAGAAATTGGATATCACTAATCTTGACGCTATCCGTGCCAGCGTAAAGGAGAATGATATTCAGGTTATCGTTAATTGTGCAGCTTATACCAACGTGGATAAGGCTGAGAGTGATTTTGATTTAGCCAATTTACTTAATAATACTGCGGCTGGCAATTTGGCTCAGGCAATGAAGGAAGTAGATGGTACCCTCATTCATGTTAGTACCGACTATGTGTTCCAAGGCGATAAGAATATTCCTTGTAAGGAAGATTGGGAAACCAATCCGCTTGGTGTATATGGTAAGACCAAATTGGCGGGTGAAAAGAGTATCGAGGCTACGGGCTGCAAGCATATCATTATTCGCACTGCTTGGCTCTACTCTCAGTGGGGAAAGAATTTCGTGAAGACCATGCAGAGTCTCACGGCTAGCCACGACACCCTGAAGGTGGTATTCGATCAGGTGGGTACTCCTACTTATGCCGGTGACCTTGCTGCTGTCATCTCTCACATCATCGAGACCAACCAACTTGACAAGACCGGCATCTATCACTTCTCTAACGAGGGTGTATGCTCCTGGTTTGACTTTGCCAAGATTATCTGCGAACTCAGCGGCAACACCTGCGATATTCAACCATGCTACAGCGAGGAGTTCCCAAGCCCAGTGAAGCGTCCTCACTTCTCTGTGCTCGACAAGAGCAAGCTGAAGCAGACCTTCGGTTTTAAGGTGCCATACTGGACTGACAGTTTGAAGAAGTGTATCGCCGAATTGGCGGAAGCAAAATAATAAAGAGTTAGAATATTTGAGTTAGAAGCTTTTGTAGCTTCTGCTCAAAAAAACGAATCATAAAGTTCAAAGTTCAATTTTCAAAGTTCAAAGTAAATGAAGAATATCATTATCACGGGCGGTGCTGGTTTCATCGGCTCACACGTTGTAAGACTTTTCGTGAACAAATATCCTGAGTATCACATCATCAACCTCGACAAGTTGACTTACGCAGGTAACCTGGCTAACCTCAAAGACATTGAGGACAAGCCTAACTATACTTTCGTTAAGGGCGATATCTGCGATTTCGACCAGATGTTGAAGCTGATGCAGGACTACAAGGTGGATGGCATCATCCATCTCGCTGCCGAGAGTCATGTAGATAGAAGTATCAAGGATCCATTCACTTTCGCTCAGACCAACGTGATGGGTACCCTGTCTCTGCTCCAGGCGGCAAAGATTTACTGGGAGAGCCTTCCAGAGGGTTACGAGGGCAAGCGTTTCTACCACATCTCTACCGATGAGGTTTACGGTGCATTGCAGATGACTCATCCTGAGGGCGTTCCTGCTCCTTTCACCACCAAGGCATCCAGCGGTAAGAACCACGAGGCTTACGGCGAGGAGTTCTTCCTGGAGACTACCAAGTACAATCCTCACTCTCCATACTCAGCATCTAAGGCAAGCTCAGACCACTTCGTCCGTGCTTTCCACGATACATACGGTATGCCTACCATCGTGACCAACTGCTCTAACAACTACGGTCCATACCAGTTCCCAGAGAAGTTGATTCCGCTGTTCATCAACAACATCCGTCATCGCAAGCCATTGCCAGTATATGGTAAGGGTGAGAACGTGCGCGACTGGTTGTATGTAGTGGATCATGCCCGTGCCATCGATATGATTTTCCACAAGGGCAAGATTGCCGAGACTTACAACATCGGCGGTTTTAACGAGTGGAAGAACATAGATATCATCAAGGTGGTTATCAAGACCGTTGATAGATTGCTCGGTAGAAAGGAAGGCGAGGATATGGATCTCATCACCTACGTAACAGACAGAAAGGGTCACGATATGCGTTATGCCATCGACTCTAGAAAGTTGCAGAAGGAATTGGGTTGGGAGCCATCTCTCCAGTTTGAGGAGGGTATCGAGGAAACTGTAAAATGGTATCTTGATAACCAGGAATGGATGGACAACGTAACCTCTGGTGATTACCAAAAGTACTACGACAACATGTATTCCAATCGATAATTGATACATATTATTATACATAAAGTCCTGCATTTGCCACTCAGTCAAATGCAGGATTTTTTGTTTTATACGATAAAAAACGACTAAATCTATTATTATTTCTTAATTTTCAATCATTATTTTCCGGAAAACTGAAAAGTACAGAATATTTTTCTATCTTTGCAAATCCTATCATTGAAGTCTTGTGAATTTCTCTTAGATTGAATAGGAATAAAACAGAAATGAAATAAAATAAACTGGTATGGAAAAAAAAATAGTATTTAGCTTGGCAATAGCTTTGGCATCCTTATCTAGCCTTCCTGTACAAGGACAGAAAAAGGTAGTTCCATTAAAATATGGAAACATGGATCACTGGGTGATTAGAAACATCAAGGAGTCGGCTATCATTGGTGGAAATCAGAAAACCATCTATGCCGTAGGACCTAATATGACCCTCAATGGTAATACTCCTTATACCAACAAGGGTGGTTCCCCCTGGGGATCATCCAATGTTCTGGCACATGTTTCGGGTATCTACAAAACCAATAACTCGGTTTATCGTGACAAGCGTGGCAATGGATATTGCGCTAGATTGGAAACCCATATAGAGAAAGTGAAGGTGCTTGGACTTATCAATATCAAGGTTCTGGCAGCAGGTTCCCTTTTCCTGGGTGATGTACGTGAACCGATTACGAGTACCAAAGATGGTCCGAAAGCCATCAATTGGGGTATTCCGTTCACTGCACGTCCTAAGGCTGTACAATTTGACTATAAAACATATATGCCTCAATCAGCTAACCGTATCAAGCAGAATGGATTCAGTGGAGCATCCACTGTAGCAGGTCGCGACTATGCCATTGCCGTACTCTATTTGCAGAAGCGCCATGAAGATGCTCAGGGAAACATCACAGCCAAACGAGTGGGCACGATGGTAGTAAAGTATGGAAAAAGTACCAACGGATGGGTGAATGATGCTACTTATACCATTCATTATGGCGATATCCGTCACATGGCTGGTTATGATGCTGCTACGATGGGACTTCGCTCTACCGACTATGCCCGCAACAGCAAGGGAAAAAGTGTGCCGGTAAGGGAAACCGGATGGGCGGGCAATCATGAGACGCCTACGCATCTTATCCTGCAGTTCTCTTCATCCCATGGTGGAGCCTATATCGGTACACCGGGTAATACATTGTGGATAGATAATGTGGCATTGGTTTACGAGTAAAAATCACATGTAGAATCAAGATTATAGACATTATGAAGCATATTCTGACAATACTAGTCATGATGATGGCATTGGGCTGTTATGCCTTTGAGCCATTTTCGCAAGATACAATCCCCTCACAGCAGATGGCGGATACAACCCGGCATGCCAGAAAATCATGGATGACACGATTTCTTGACTATTTTAATGATGCCAACAAAAACAAGGAGCATAAGCGGTTTGACTTCAGTATCATCGGAGGTCCTCACTATGCTTCTGATACGAAGTTTGGCTTAGGAATGGTAGCGGCAGGTCTTTATCGTTCAGACGCCAATGATACCCTACTTCCTCCTTCCAATGTTTCGCTTTTCGGTGATGTGAGCACGGTAGGTTTCTATATGTTGGGTGTTCGTGGAAATCATATAGCACCTCGTGGTCGTTATCGCATAGATTATCGTCTTTATTTCTATTCTTTCCCTTCTGATTTCTGGGGAATAGGTTATGAGATGGGTGATAACGATGACAATAAGAGCGACATGAAACGATGGCAGGCACAGGCTGAGGCTGCTTTCCTGTTCCGGGTGGCAGACAATTTCTATGTTGGTCCGATGGCTAGTTATGATTATGTAATTGGTAAGCACATTGAGCGTCCGGAGTTACTGAATGGAATGGATCACCATACATGGAATGTGGGAGCCGGTGTATCGCTGGTATATGATAATCGTGATAATCTTACCAATCCGCATCGGGGCATCTATCTCAATCTGAAGCAGATGTTCCGTCCTCGATTTATGGGAAATGATTATGCCTTCAGTACCACAAAATTCCGCTTTGACAGCTATCAGCAGTTGGGAGAGGGTACGGTTCTTGCCGAAGATTTAGGAGCAAATTTCAATTTCGGCAATCCTTCATGGGGTATGATGGCCAATTTAGGTGGTACCAGCTCTATGCGTGGTTATTACGAGGGTCGTTACCGTGACAAGCATTCCTTGGAGGCTACGGTGGAGTTGCGCCAACATGTTTGGAAACGGAATGGCATCGTGGTTTGGGCTGGAGCTGGAACCGTTTTTCCTAAATTCTCTGAATTGCGCAGTAATCGGATTTTGCCTAATGTTGGTGTGGGTTACCGATGGGAGTTTAAGAAGAATGTCAATGTGCGTTTGGATTATGGATTTGGTAAGTCGGGACAGTCTGGCTTTCTGTTTAATATCAATGAGGCATTTTAATACAAGAGAAGAATGAATCGTTTATCCTATATATATAATAAGGTGTCATCGGGGCAATTTCTGTATGCTTATGCCGTGGTGGCATTGTTGTTGCCTAATATAGCCTTGTGTTATACCGAGTGTTTGACTCCGTGGGCATGTGGTGTCAATGTGTTGCTGCCTTTGTCGCTGTATATGTTGTTCTTTTCTGCGGCTAAGCGTCCTGGTAAGATGATATGGTGGGCATTTATCTTTGTCTTTTTCGCTGCGTTCCAGCTGGTATTGCTTTATCTTTTCGGAACGGGAGTGATAGCGGTAGATATGTTTTTGAATCTCGTAACTACCAATCCCGGTGAGGCGATGGAGCTGCTCGATAATCTGGCTCCTGCCGTGGTTGGTGTCTTCGTGGTTTATTTGCCCTTGCTTATCCTGGGGGGTGTCATTATCAGAAGAGATAGCCGGTTGTCGGTTTCTTTCCAGCAGAGAGTCCGCCATTGGGCAATGCAGATTGGGGCTATAGGACTGTTCTGTCTGCTGGCAAGCTATCTGATGGTGGATGATTACCGTATGCGCAATCAGCTTTATCCCGTCAATATCTGTTACAACCTTTATCTGGCTTTTGAGCGCAATGCTGCTTCAGAGAATTATAAGGAGGCAAGCCGTAATTTTAAGTTTGAGGCTAAAAGTGAGCGCTCGCTCTATGCACCTGAGGTGTATGTAATGGTGGTAGGAGAGACG
Source organism: Prevotella sp. Sow4_E9_plate (assembly GCF_052116205.1). NCBI lineage: Bacteria > Pseudomonadati > Bacteroidota > Bacteroidia > Bacteroidales > Prevotellaceae > Prevotella > Prevotella sp. Sow4_E9_plate. Next base: position 107,638 of record NZ_JBQKLN010000001.1, read on the forward strand.
GCTCGTGCCCATAACTTCAGTCTTTATGGGTATCCTCGTGATACCAATCCACTGCTCTCCAAAACGCAGGGTATCAAAGCTTTCCCGAATGTGACAACTCAGAGCAATACTACTCATAAGAGTGTTCCGATGCTTCTGTCTGCTGCATCGGCAGAGGATTTTGAGCGCCTTTTTCATGAGAAAGGCATCCTGGCGGCCTTTAAGGAAGCCGGATTCCATACTGTGTTTATCAGCAACCAGTTGCCAAATCATTCGTTTATCGATTTTTTGGGAGAACAGGCTGATGAACATTATTTTCTGAAGAAAGAGGATGCTTTGCAAGGTAATCATTATGATGAGGATTTGTTGCAGAAACTGGATGAGATATTGCCCAAGGCTGATGCTTCCTCGTCTGCCCATTACCGTTATCGCAAGCTCTTCGTGGTTCTTCATACCTATGGTTCTCACTTCAATTATCAGGAGCGTTATCCCCGTAGTTTCGCTTATTTCAAGCCCGATAGCAGAAGTGAGGCAAAGTCGGAGAATCGGCGTGACCTCTTGAATGCCTATGATAATACCATCCGATATACCGATTATATCCTGCATGGTATCATTGAACGTCTGCAGAAATGGGAGGGGATACAGACTAAGACGGATGGGGTATATGGTCAGCCTATATCAGCGATACTCTATACCAGCGATCATGGAGAGAATATCTTCGATGATGATCGCCACCTCTTCCTTCATGCTGCCCCGAAGGCTTCGGATTACGAACTGCATGTGCCTTTCATCATCTGGACTTCTGAAGGATTCAGTAAACAATATCCGGATATATTGAAGGCATTGGGAGAAAATCGGTCAAAACAGGTACAGAGCAGTCTTTCGGCTTTTCATACCATGTTGGGCATCGGTGGCATTCAGACCCATTATCGTCAGGATGAATACTCGGTGGCAAGTGATAAATATCATCCGGTAAAGTTGCTCTATCTCGATGATCATGACGAGGCAATACCGCAGGAAGATGCCAAGTTTTTGCGTTAAATTCTAAGCCAAAAGGCTTTCTTACAGCAAAATATATGAAAAGAGTTTTCGTAAATATCAATTATTTACGAAAACTCTTTGTCGTATCTATAAATTGCTGTAACTTTGCACCCGGATTTAGATAATAATAAAAATACAGTTGTTATGGAACCAACTCGAAAAATCGAAAAGGTGAGCATGCGCAATCTCCGCATGGAGGATTATGACCAGCTTGCCAAGTCATTTAAGCGTATTTACGCAGACTCAGATGTATTCTGGACAAAAGAACAAATTAAGAAACTCATTACAATCTTCCCTGAGGGACAGGTGGTTATTATCGTTGACGATAAGATTGTGGGCTGTGCGCTCTCCATCATTGTCAACTATAATATGGTGAAAGGCGACCATACCTATGCTCAGGTGACAGGCAATGAAACCTTCAATACCCACCAGCCAAACGGCAATATCCTTTATGGTATTGAGGTATTTATCCACCCAGATTATCGTGGCTTGCGATTGGCTCGTCGTATGTATGAGTATCGCAAGGAACTCTGCGAGAAGCTCAACTTGAAGGCTATCATGTTTGGTGGTCGTATTCCAAACTATCATAAGTATGCCGACAAGATGCGCCCTAAGGAGTATATCGAACACGTAAGAAACCGTGAGATTTACGACCCGGTTCTTACTTTCCAACTCTCCAACGATTTCCACGTACGCCGTGTGATTCGCAACTATCTTCCTAGTGATGAGGAGAGCGAACACTGTGCAACCCTCTTGCAGTGGGATAATATCTACTATCAGCCACCTACGGATTCCTACGTAGACCGCAAGCCAACCGTAAGAATCGGATTGGTACAGTGGCAGATGCGCCCATACGCTTCGGTAGATGACCTCTTTGAACAGGTTGAGTTCTTTGTGGATTCCGTAAGCGACTACAAGAGCGATTTCATTCTCTTCCCTGAGTATTTCAATGCGCCGTTGATGGCACGTTTCAATGATTTGGGTGAGGCACAGAGCATCCGCAAGATGGCTCAATATACAGAAGAAATCCGTGACCGTTTCCGTGAACTGGCCATCAGCTACAACATCAATATCATTACCGGTAGTATGCCTTATCTCAAGGACGATTCCCTCTATAACGTCGGTTTCCTTTGCCGTAGAGATGGTAGCGTGGATATGTATGAGAAGATTCACGTAACTCCAGATGAGCAGAAGTGCTGGGGATTGAGTGGCGGTAGCCATATCCAGACTTTCGATACCGATTGTGGTAAGATTGGTATCGTCATCTGCTATGATGTGGAGTTCCCTGAACTTTCCCGTCTGATGGCAGAGGATGGTATGCAGATTCTCTTCGTTCCATTCATGACCGATACGCAGACTGCTTACTCTAGAGTAAGAGTCTGTGCACAGGCTCGTGCCATCGAGAATGAGTGCTATGTAGCCATTGCAGGTAGTGTGGGCAACTTGCCCCGTGTTCACAACATGGATATCCAGTATGCCCAGAGTGCTGTATTCACCCCTTGCGACTTCGCCTTCCCTAACGATGGCAAGCGTTCGGAGGCAACACCTAATACTGAGATGATTCTCGTATCAGATGTAGATTTGAACCTCTTGAACGAGCTTCATACCTACGGTGCCGTTCGAAATCTTCGTGATCGCCGCAAGGATCTGTATGACTTGAAGCAGAAGAAGTAAGTTAAGTGAAGAGTGAAGAACGAAGAGTGAAGAATTCAATTGTATTGATATATAGATATAAAGAATGTATAAGATAGAAATCTCGGAGCGCACGCTCCACTTTAAGCAGCCAGCAGGCACGTCTCGTGGAGTTTATACCACGAGACACAGTTATTATCTGACTCTTACTTCGGATGAAATGCCGGGGATAGAAGGAGTGGGAGAGTGTGCTACGCTCCCTGATTTGAGTTGCGATGCCAAACCGGAATATGCTGTTACCCTTCGACAGGTGTGCCAGATGGTGGAACAGATGGGACGCATCCCTTACGATATGATTCGTGCCTATCCTAGCATCACCTTCGGACTGGAAACAGCCTTTGCTTCGTGCTTCGATGCAGCGAAGAAGCAGGGAGTAAGTGTCTCTGTTCCAGCTGGAATGGAGAACCTGGCCAATCTCTTCGACTCTCCTTTCGGACGAGGAGAAGAGGGCATTACCATCAACGGACTGGTATGGATGGGCACCTATGAGGAGATGCTGGCTCGGTTGGAGGAGAAGCTCCAGGCAGGTTTCCATTGTGTGAAACTGAAGATTGGTGCCATCGATTTCTTTAAGGAACTCGATCTTATCAAGCGTATTCGTGATGTCTATACCCGTGATCAGGTAGAACTCAGAGTAGATGCCAATGGTGGATTCCTGCCGGAGAATGCGATGAGTCAGCTGGAGGCTTTGGCTAAGTATGATATCCATTCCATAGAGCAGCCTATCAAGCAGCATCAGTGGTCTAAAATGGCTCAGCTCTGTCGCGAAACACCGCTTCCTATCGCCCTGGACGAGGAACTGATTGGTGTGAATGTCCGTAGTATGAAGCAGGCTTTGCTCGATACCGTCCGCCCTCAGTATATCATCCTGAAGCCTTCGCTTCATGGTGGAATCTATGGATGTAACGAGTGGATTGAGTTGGCTAACCAGCGTGGCATCGGCAGTTGGATTACCTCGGCTTTGGAGAGCAATATCGGTCTCCATGCCATTGCCCATTATGCTGCCAAGGTATATGGTCCTAATGTCCAGATGCCGCAAGGTCTGGGCACCGGTCAGCTCTTTACCGATAACATCCCAATGCCTTTGGAGATTCGGGGTGATCAATTATTTGTCGTAAAATAACTTAGGAAGAATTCTGAAAATGACATTAGAAGATTTCCTTTCCGAATGGAATAACGATAGCGACCGGGTGCTTGTACATACCAGTGGTTCCACAGGAAAACCCAAACCGATGATGGTAGAGAAGAAGCGAATGCTCAACTCAGCCCGCATCACTTGTGATTTCCTTGGATTGAAGCCAGGTGATAGCGCTCTGCTCTGTATGTCGCTTGATTATATTGCCGGTAAGATGGTGGTGGTACGAAGCATTGAGCGCCATCTCCATCTTATTTCTGTCTCTCCAAGTGGGCATCCTTTGAAAGATGTAAATGAAGAGATTACTTTCGCAGCCATGGTTCCGATGCAGGTATATAATACCCTGCAGGTTCCTGAGGAGCGGGAACGGCTCTGCCATATCCGTCATCTGATTATCGGTGGTGGTGCCATTGATGCAGCTTTAGAGAAGGAACTGAAGTCATTTCCCGGCAATATCGCCATCTGGAGCACTTACGGCATGACCGAAACCTTGTCTCATATTGCTCTGAGGCGAATCAATGGTGATGAGGCAAGCGAATGGTATCAGCCTTTCGATAGCGTTCATATCAGTCAGACCGAAGAAGGCTGTCTTGTCATTGATGCCCCTCAGGTTTGTGCTGAAACCTTGGTAACGAATGATATCGTGGAGATAGAACCCTATATATATAATAAGGTGGAAAAACTCCGTTTCCGCATCAAGGGCAGAAAAGACAATGTCATCTGTAGTGGTGGCATCAAGATACAGATAGAAGAAGTGGAGGCTTTTCTGAAACCTCATTTGGAAAAACCTTTCATGATAGCCAAGAAGAAAGACGGGAAGTTTGGAGAAATCGCAGTCCTCCTGACAGAGGATGAGGATATAAAAAAAGTAGAGGCGACTGTCCGCCGCCTCTTATCAGGTAATTCAGATGATTCAAATAAATCATCTGAATCTAAAAGTCATAAATATTGGATTCCAAGGGAATTCCGATATGTAGAGCATGTTCCGCTTACCGAAACCGGAAAGCCAAAGCGATGCTGTTTGGCATAAGGATACAATAATGGCGGGTTGATAGCCCGCCATATTATATTATCCTTCTCTAAAGAAGTCGAGTGCTTCTTTGATTTCTTCTGTAGTAGCTGTCTGGTTGATACGGATATCCCCTATACCGCCAAGCATGGTGAAGTTGATGATGCCATTCTGATTCTTCTTGTCGTGCTGCATCAGCTCGATGAGCTCATCATAGTCATCACAGGTGATATTCAGCGTACCATAGTTTTCCTTGATGAAAGTAACGGTCTGGCGCATCTTGTCTGTAGGGAATCCTGTCTTAGCCACGCTTAGATAAAGCTCAGGGATGAGACCGAATGCTACGGCATAGCCATGCAGGATAGGCTTGCGCTTCAAAGCCCAGCTCTCGAAGGCATGACCGAAGGTATGACCCAGGTTCAAAGCCTTGCGGATGCCCTTCTCATGAGGATCCAGCTCTACGATGCGCTCCTTTACCTTCACGCTGTCGCCCACCATGCGCTGCAACTGCTTCAAATCTGGTTGGTCAAGGTCGAAGCTTACCAGTTCTTCCCACATCGCCTCGGTAGAAATCAAGCCGTGCTTCAGCATTTCTGCATAGCCCGAACAGATGTTCTCGGCATCCAGAGTCTTCAGAAATTCTGTGTCGAGAATCACGTACTTAGAGTCGTTGAATACGCCCACTTCGTTCTTCAAACCACCGAAGTTGATACCGGTCTTTCCGCCTACCGATGCATCTACCATGGCAAGCAGGGTAGTAGGGATATTGATGAAGTTGATGCCACGCTTAAAGGTGCTGGCCGCAAAACCACCCAGGTCGGTTACCATACCGCCTCCCAGGTTAATCATGCATGAATGGCGTGAAGCGCCACCCTCCTGCAGTCCCTTCCATACCATCATCAGACTTTCGATGTCCTTATGGCTGTCGCTTGCAGGAATAGTGATTACCTGTATGTGCTTCAGGCTATAGAAGTTCTTGATGACTGGCAGACACAGCTCTTGGGTCGTGGTATCGGTAAGCACAAACAGCTTGTCGTGCTCGCACTCAGCGAGAGCGGTTACCAGTTCGCTCTCCAGATGGGTTGATATGATTACTCTTTGACTCATAACTTACTAACGTTTTTAAAAAAGACGAATTTATATAGGGCCGTTGGGAAGTCCCGAAAGGACAACGCCACGGCTATTTTGGCTGCAAAGGTACGTTAAAATGAAGACAAAACAAAATAAATAAGCACTTTTTTATCAATAAAAGTTTAAACCTTGATACATTTCGTTCGTCAAATGAAGCAAAATGCCCCAAAAAGTGCATCTGTTTTTTACAATTGCGCTCTAATCGGGTCTAATCATATAAAAGCAAGTCTATATACAATTTAGAAATAATAAATAACATTCAACAAATAATGAAAAGATCAATTCTATCGATGCTGTTGATGCTCGTTGCAATAGCATCCTTAGCTCAAGAGCGCTTGATTAGCGGTAAGATAACAGACCGCGATACCAAGGACCCTGTTGAGCAAGTAACGATTCAACTACTCAAAACCGACAGTACATACGTGTCGGGTGCCATTTCTAATGAGCGGGGACTCTTCCATGTCAATGCCCCGGCTAATGGCAAGTATCTCCTCAAGATTACCAGTGTAGGTTACAAGCCTACCGTTAAGCGAATCCAGATTTCTGAAGACAAGAATCTGGCAATGGGGAATGTGGTCATTGGTGCTGATGCTATCATGCTGAAAGGTGCCGTGGTAACCGCCATGGCTCAGAAGGTGAGTCTGAAGGAGGATACCTTCGTCTATAATTCGGCAGCCTACCGCACACCGGAAGGTTCGGTGGTTGAGGAACTCGTGAAGCGTCTGCCGGGTGCAGAGGTCAGCGATGACGGTACCATCAAGATCAACGGTAAGGAAGTGAAGAAAATCCTGGTAGACGGCAAGGAGTTTATGACGGGCGATACCAAGACTGCTCTGAAGAACTTGCCTACCAGCATCATTGATAAGATCAAGGCATACGACGAGAAGAGTGATCTCTCCAAGGTGACTGGTATTGATGACGGTGAGGAACAGACCGTGCTCGACTTCGGTGTGAAGAAGGGGATGAATAAGGGTGTGATTTCCAATATCGACCTGGGTGTGGGTAACAAGAACCGCTATAATATGCGTGGTATGGGTGGCTATTTCGCCAACAACAACCGATTTATGCTCTTTGCCAATGCCAATAATACCAGTGACCGTGGATTCGGCGGTGGTCCTGGCAGAGGATTCTGGGGCGGTGCCAACGGTTTGAATGCCAGCAAGATGATAGGCGCCAACTACAACTATGAGTTGAAAGACAAGTTCAAGTTCAATACCTCTCTCCGCTGGAACCACAGCGATGGCGATGTATGGAGCAGCCGTTCCAGCGAGAACTTTATGGGTACCAGCAGTTCCTTCAGTAACAGCTTGAGTCAGAGCTATTCCCGCAGCAACAGCTGGAATGGTAACATCCGTCTGGAGTGGATGCCTGATTCCATGACCAATATCCTCTTCCGTCCTTCCATCTCCTGGAGTTCCAGCGATGGCTTGAGTGGTAGCCAGTCGGCTTCCTATAACAAGGATCCGTATACCATCACCACCAAAGATCCTCTTTCTGAAGAAGGTATCGAAGAGATGGAGAAGGCTGAGGCTATGGTAAACAGCCAGTTGACCAACGGCATCACCTACTCTGATAATAACAATATCAATGGTATGCTGCAGATAAACCGCAAGTTGGGCAACAAGGGACGTAACATCACCTTCCGTGTGGATGCCAAATATACTGATAATGACAGCAAAAGCATCTCGCTCAACAATGCAAAACTCTATCTTGTGCAGACAGCGGAGGGTAAGGATTCTACTTATCAGACCAACCGCTATAACCTGACTCCTTCGAAGAATTACAGTTATGCGGGACAGTTGACCTATAGTGAGCCACTTTGGAAGGCTACCTTCCTGCAGTTCAGCTATAAGTTTACTTACAGCTACTCCAAGAGCGACCGCAGCACCTACGATTTCAGTAAGTATGCGATGAGTGGTGATCATGAATATCGCGGTTGGGACAGCTACTTGAATCCGTTTGCCGGTCATCTCAATGACTATAGGGATGATAATTTGAGTCGCTTCTCAGAGTATCGCAACTATAACCATGATATCCAGGTGATGATGCGATTCATCCGTCAGAAGTATAACCTGAACTTCGGTGTGATGGTTCAGCCACAGCAGTCTAAGTATATCCAGGATTATCAGGGCGTGCATGTAGATACCGTTCGCAATGTGGTGAATGTGAGTCCAACCCTCGATTTCCGTTATCGCTTCTCAAAGATGAGTAACCTGCGAATCAACTATCGTGGTACAACCTCTCAGCCAAGCATCTCTCAGTTGCTCGACATCACGGATAACAGCGATCCGTTGAACATTTCGATGGGTAACCCAGGCTTGAAGCCATCGTTCACTCAGAACTTCCGATTGTTCTACAACAATTTCGTGCAGAACCATAATAAGGGTATCATGACTTTCGTCAACTTCTCTACCACCAACAATAGCATCAGCAATAAGGTGACATACGATGAGACGACTGGTGGAAGAATCACCCGACCAGAGAATATCAATGGAAACTGGAATGCGATGGGAGCCTTCATGTTCAACTGCTCTATCGATAGTGCAGGTGTATGGAACATCAATACTGGAGCCCATGCCAATTACAATAACTATGTAAGTTATCTGAGTCTTGACAAGAAATCAGACTCTCAGAAGAATACTACCCGCAGTATCACCTGGCGTCAGAATCTTTCTTTCAGCTATCGTAATGACTGGGCTGAGTTCTCGCTCGATGGTACGCTTACTTACAATAAGGCAAAGAACAAGCTTCAGCCTACCAGCAACCTCGAGACCTGGCAGTTCTCTTATGGTCCAAGCATGACGCTTACCGCTCCTTGGGGAACCAGCCTGAACTCAAGTCTCTCTATCAACAGTCGCCGTGGCTATAACGACAGTAGTATGAACACCGATGAGTTTGTATGGAATGCGCAGCTCTCTCAGGGCTTCCTGAAGGGCAAGCCTCTTACCATCATGCTTCAGTTCTACGATCTTCTTCGTCAGCAGAGCACCTTCTCTCGTGCTATCTCGGCTACATCCCGTACGGATACCGAGTATAATGCCATCAACAGCTATGCGATGCTCCATGTGGTTTATCGCTTGAATCTCTTTGGAGGCAAGGAGGCACGCAAGGGTGGATTTGATGGCCCTGGAGGTCCTGGCGGTCGTCCTAACTTCCATGGTCGCCCATTCGGTGGTGGCCATCCAGGAGGAAGAATGTTCTAAGTGAAGTTTAAATAGATATGCCAAAAAAAATCCCCGCTCTTCATGATGAGGAGCGGGGATTCTTTTTTGTCTTATTTTAAAGTCGCTGCTTTTTAGAGAGCGAACTTGTAACCGATAGTAATCTGGATTACGTTGTTGTAGTGATCGACGTCTTCAAAAACCTTAGTTACACCGATGTTGTAACGAGCATCGAAAACAAGGTTCTGGTACTCGTAAGAGAGGCCTACAGGGATAGAGAGATCTACTGTCTTAACGTCTTCAGCATCGTCCTTGTTTACCAGGAAACCTGGCTGCAAACCTGCCTTGAGAGCAAGACCAGCTACAGGATAGTAGTTCAAAGTGATAGGCACATTGATATAGCCAGGGTTCCACTTTCCACCTTCAAAAGTCATACCTGCAATTTTTACGTCCTCTGCCTTGAAGCCCTGTACAGAATAGAGAGCACCTACAGCAATACCGAAGTTGCTTGTAGACTGATACTGCAACTCAGCACCAGCAGCGAAACCTGCCTTCCAGTCGTTATCACCTATTGTAGCAACGTTCAAACCAATCTTAGGCTGAATAGTTGTTGTACCAGCAGCCTGCTGTGCGAAAGCACCTACTGAAGACAGCACCATGGCTGCCATAACCAATAATTTCTTCATAATCTCTAATTTTTTAATTGTTAATACTGTTGTTTGTTGATAAGCCTTCATCTCTGTTGATTCAGAGTATTAGGTATTTTTTCATATCTAACTGGGAGCAAAGATATATGAAAAAAATATATAAAGCAAGCTTTTTACAATAAAAAATGTACTTTTGAACCAAAAAATCTCATTTTCGTGGTAAAATCGTATATTCTTATCCTATCTTTGCTCTATTTTCTTCAGTTCTTTCTCAAATCGGCGACGATACATTTCGCCTGCTATCGTCAAGCCGAAAGGGAAGGCAATCCAGATGCCCAGTATGCCCATGCCGCAAGGAAAACCGAGGGTATAGCCCAATGGAAGTGAGATGACGAAGTAGGCGATGAAGGCATAGAGCACCATCGGCTTCACACAGGCGATACCTCGAAGGGCATTGGCAAAGGTATATTGCAAACCATCGCCAAACTGATATACCATCATCAGGATTATCAATACCGACACATACGCCTGTACCTCGGCATTGGCATTAAACCAACCGCCTATCTGGTGGCGAAGCAGAAATACCGGAATTCCCATGCAGAGAGAGAACAGCAAGTTCAGACGGAAGCCATCGTAGGCGTTGCGGCGTACGGCAGCATAGTCTTTCTGTCCCATAAAGTGACTCACGCGGATTGCCAGCGCTGCTGCCATACCCGAAAGTACGAGATAGAAGAGCTGGGAGAGGGTAATCATTACCTGATGAGCTGCCAACGGGATAGTACCCAGCCAGCCTACCATCACGCAACTCAGCGTAAAGGCTGCCGATTCCATTCCCAACTGTAAGGCTACCGGCCAGCCCAGACGGTTCATCTCCTTGAAGTCTGCCTTATTAAGTGAACTATGGATGAGGTCGTGTCTGTATTCTCTGAATCCCTTGCCGGCAATCACAATGCTCACCATTGCCAGAGCCATGAGGATGCGGCTTGCCAAGGTTGAGATTCCGGCTCCGAGCAAACCCAGTTCCGGAAAACCAGCCACACCGTAAATCAATACCCAGTTGCCGAGGATATTGACCACATTTCCGCCTATCATCGCCCACATCGCCACCTTGGTTTTTCCGATACCATCCAGGAATTGCTTCATCGTAAAGAAGATACCCATGAAGAGAACCGAGGCAAGGTTCACCAGGAAGTAGGGACGGATGAGCGATAGCAGTTCTTCCGGCTGTCCGATATGTGCCAGATTGAGATAGAGCAGGATGAGAGCAGCCGTAAAAATGGCTCCCGTCAGCATATTGGCAATGAAGGAGTTGCGAACCTTCTGTCCGATGCAGTCGGTGCGTTCCTCTCCGTAAAGCTTGCCGATGATAGGAGTGAGTCCGTAGGTGAATCCCATATAGGATACAAAGACGAGACCGAAGATATTGTTCACCAATCCTGCTGCTGCCAGTTCAGGTGTACTGTGATGACCAATCATCAGCGTATCAGCAAATCCCAGAATAATGGTTCCTAGTTGTCCGATAATAATAGGAAATCCTATCGAAAGCAGTTCCCGGTAATGATGTTTCTTATTCGTTGCAATGGATGTTGTATGATTATTCATATTGCTTTTAATTACTAATCTATATCTTGTATTTTGTCATTGAGGAATGCAAAGTTACGGCTTTATTCAGTAACTACCAAATTTTTCTTTCAGAAAAAGATTTTTTCCTCTGTTTTATTTGGAGTTATCGGATTAAAAAACTATATTTGCAGAATCAAAACAACTGACAATCAGATTTACAAACCAAATAAACATACCATTATGAACAACATTCCATTAGTATTTTGGCTCATCCCGATAGCCAGCGTTGTTGCATTGGGAATGGCATGGTTCTTCTTCCGTTCGATGATGAAAGAGGACGAGGGAACCGAGAGAATGAAAGAGATTGCAGCACATGTTAGAAAAGGTGCAATGGCCTACCTCAAGCAGCAGTACAAGGTGGTGATCATTGTCTTCGTAGTGCTTGCCATTGTTTTCGCTTTTATGGCTTATGTGCTGAAAGTGCAGAATCCGTGGGTTCCGTTCGCTTTCCTTACCGGTGGACTCTTCTCCGGACTGGCGGGATTCTTTGGTATGAAGACGGCTACCTATGCTTCGGCACGTACAGCCCATGGAGCTCGTACCGGTCTCGATAAGGGACTGAAGATTGCTTTCCGCAGCGGTGCCGTGATGGGACTCGTTGTGGTTGGTCTCGGATTGCTCGATATTGCCATCTGGTTTATTGTTCTTAATGCGGTGTATGCCGGTGAGTCTACTGCCCTCATCACCATCACTACCACCATGCTTACCTTTGGTATGGGTGCTTCTACCCAGGCTCTCTTTGCCCGTGTAGGTGGAGGTATCTATACCAAGGCTGCCGATGTGGGAGCTGACCTGGTGGGCAAGGTAGAGGCTAATATTCCAGAGGATGATCCCCGGAATCCTGCAACCATTGCCGATAATGTGGGTGATAATGTAGGCGACGTAGCCGGAATGGGGGCCGACCTATATGAGAGCTATTGCGGTTCTATTCTCTCTACCGCTGCTCTGGGTGCCACCGCCTTTGCCATGAATAGCGACATGCAGCTCCGTGCCGTTATCGCACCTATGATCATTGCAGCCATCGGCATCTTCCTCTCGCTTATCGGCATCTATCTGGTCCGTACCAAGGAAGGCGCATCCATGAAGGATCTGCTCCATTCCCTGGGCTTGGGAACCAATGTAAGTGCCGGTCTTATCGCCGTTGCCACCTTTATTATATTATATCTCCTGGGCATCGAGAACTGGCTCGGACTCTCATTCTCTGTTATCAGCGGTCTGGTGGCTGGTGTCATCATCGGTCAGGCTACGGAGTATTATACTTCCCAGAGCTACAAGCCAACACAGAAGATAGCTGAGGCTTCGCAGACAGGTCCTGCCACGGTGATTATCAAGGGTATCGGAACGGGAATGATTTCCACCATGGTTCCTGTGGTAACCATCTCTGTTGCCATCATGTTGAGTTTCCTCTGTGCCAATGGTTTTGACATATCGATGTCTGCTAAGTCCATCAGTACCGGTCTTTATGGCATCGGTATCGCAGCCGTAGGTATGTTGTCAACGCTCGGCATCACCCTTGCTACCGATGCCTATGGTCCTATTGCCGACAATGCCGGAGGTAATGCAGAGATGAGCGGACTGCGTAAGGAGGTGCGTGAACGTACCGATGCTCTCGATGCACTTGGCAATACCACAGCAGCTACCGGTAAGGGCTTTGCCATCGGTTCAGCAGCCCTTACAGCTTTGGCGCTTCTTGCATCTTACATTGAGGAGATTAAGATAGCCATGATTCGTGCCGTAGAGAATGGCAAGCAGTATGTGGATGCTGCCGGCAATCTCTTCGACCCATCGAATGCCAACACCATCGACTTTATCAACTTCTTCCAGGTTAACCTGATTAATCCTAAGGTTCTGGTAGGCGCTTTCCTCGGTGCGATGGCTGCCTTCCTGTTCTGCGGACTGACGATGGGAGCTGTGGGACGTGCGGCTGAGTCAATGGTTCAGGAAGTTCGTCGCCAGTTCCGTGAGATTAAGGGAATCCTTGAAGGCAAGGCAACTCCGGATTACGGTCGTTGTGTAGAAATCAGTACCCGCAGTGCTCAGCGTGAGATGATAATCCCGTCTCTTCTTGCCATCATCATTCCTATCGTAGTAGGTCTGGTTTTGGGAGTTGCCGGTGTGCTCGGTCTTCTTACCGGTGGTCTTGCAGCCGGCTTCACGCTTGCCGTCTTCATGTCTAATTCAGGTGGTGCATGGGACAATGCCAAGAAGATGATAGAGGAGGGCAACTTCGGAGGCAAGGGTAGTGAGAATCATAAGGCAACGATTGTAGGCGATACCGTAGGCGACCCATTCAAGGATACCTCTGGTCCATCGCTCAATATCCTCATCAAGTTGATGTCGATGGTAAGTATCGTGATGGCAGGTTTGACCATTGCGTTCTTGTAAAAATCTGATAGCACCCCCTAGAAAAATAGCCCCCGATGCAAGAAACGCATCAGGGGCTATTTTTTTTCTATATATTAATGCCATATTTGCCACGCTGCGCATTAACTATCTGATTTACAGAAAATAAAGCGTGGCAATAAGCGTGTTTTTTTATTGCCACTTATTGCCACCTAATGCCACGTGTGCGAACACAAAAGCTTTTCTAGTATACATGAGAAGCAATTTTCCTGTAAAAATAGGCATTTTTATCGAATACTGCAAGTTTTGCGGAGATTATTTGGCTTATTCTCCGCAAATTTGCGGAGAATAGACACAGAAAGATAGGAAAGAAAGGAACGGAATGAATTATGTGGCATAAATTAGGAACCCACAAAAAGAAGTGACTACCTTTTTAGTATATCAAGTAAAGAAGTGACTACTAAATCAGGAAAAGTCACGCTGTACATACCTGGAAAATAATCTGCGTATGAGAAATGTGCCCTGAAGCCTTGCCCAACTTTGCCCGAAGCCTTGGGCAAAGTTGCCCGACAACCTCGGTCACATTTGTTCATCGTTTCGGTCATGCTTACTCATGTACATGGGTATGGATGCTCATGTACATGAGTAAGCATGCTCATGAACGCGGGCAGATTTTTATAAGAATGATAGCATTCACTACGACTGAAGTTGCTTCAGCTGTTCTTCTGTTAATCCAGTTAACTGCACGATTTGAGACCAAGGCATACCCATTGCCATCATGTTACGGGCTACTTCCGCTTTACCTTCCGCTTTACCTTTAGCTATTCCTTTTTCTTCGCCTTCAACATAAGAGCCATAAAGACCGGAGTAGTAATCGTCAACAGCCTTAATACTTTCATCGTATTTTTCCTGTTCCTCACTACTCAAGCAACGAACATCTGCCAATTTAGCAAGATGATCGAATATCTTCTTCTGTGCCGTAAACGGCAATCTTTCCAATACTTCCATATACTTCAATACATAAATCCATTTTTCAAAACCTGTCTCGCATTCTTCCTCACTCTTATCAAAGAAGGGAAGAGAAAGATAGATGAAACGAAGCTTATCAGAAAACATAGAGTTGCTAGACTTTTCTCTTAAAGCCACGTCTGTCCTAAACTTTGTCACCTCGTGCCCCCTTGGCATAAAATTCATGATGCAAACCACATACACCGGCACAAACTGGTATAAAACAGGAGTGCGCTCACCTGCTTCATCAAACCTCTTGCGCTGGGCGACAAAAGCCTTACTAGCATAATAGATGGAACGATTCACAAAGAAGGGTACCCATCTGTTCTGCATCTCAACGATGAAATGCTTGCCATCGTCGGTTACACAATAGATATCAAAGATGCAGCCAGGGAGATCATTAGAATCTCCAAGCTGTTCCTTATCCTTGAATGTTACGTCCTTGATTTGAAACTCGCCTTCAAACAAGTCGTTCAAAAAATTAATCAGCAAGTCCTTGCTGAACTCTTGACCGAAGAGACGCTTGAAGCCCCAATCGGTAAAAGGGTTGATGTATCTACCCATAATTAATTATTTTAGATTCTATAAATCTGCTGCGAAGATACGCATTTTTATTGAATCTGCCAAGAAATTCCAGAATTTTCTTTCTAAAAGAGGGTAAGGAAAAGGTTAGGGGAAAAAAGTGAAGAACTGAGTCCACTAGAAAAAGTCCCCAATTATATTTTTTGTCTTTGTAACTTATTGACAATCAACAAACGTTTTAGATAGAATTGCTTCTCTAGTATGTTAGAAAAGCTTTTGTGTTCGTGCACGTGGCATTAGGTGGCAATAAGTGGCAATAAAAAATGCTCTTATTGCCACGCTTTATTTTCTGTAAATCAGATAGTTAATGTGCAGTGTGGCAAATGTGGCATTAATATGGAAAAAACTTTTTCATGTATATTGCGAAACTTATATTGTCTTTTAATATTATGGTAAGAAGTCGGATTCTTGCATTGTAAGAAAGAAGATGTTGATTGAAATTCTAGAAAAATGAATATAATATGTGAGAAAACATAAGAAAAAGGAACGTGCATGAATTCTTTTTTGTACTTTTGCATTTGAAATAAAATACAAGGCTTATGAAATCGAGATTCTTAACAAATTATACAGAGACAACCTTCCTGTCAACCATTCAGATGAACTTGCGTCGCTGCAAGGCATTTGATTTCTCGGTCAGCTTTATCAAGAAAGCCGGCTTGGTACTCCTGTCTAAAGATATCAAAGCAGCTGTAGAGCGTGGAGCCAAAGGAAGAATCATCACTTCTACCTATCAGAACTTCACGGATGTAGAATCCTTGAATTTTTTTATGAGCCTAACTCGATATCCCAATTTTGAATGCCATCTGGATGATGAATGCTTCCACGATGAGAAAAACTATTCTACCAATGGATTCCACTCCAAGGGCTATCTCTTCGAGATGGAAGATGGAATCGAGATGGTTGTTGGGTCATCTAATATCACTCGCTATGCTTTGTTGAAAAACATAGAGTGGGATTTGGTTGTAAACTGCGACCGTGATACCGAGGCTTATCTTGATGCAATGAATGAGTTTGAAAATCTTTGGAACCAGACTTATGAATTATCACAGGATAGAATCAAGGATTACTCTACAAAACTCAGTTTTGCTATAGAGCGTTGGGATATGGATTACGATATGGCGAATTCCGATATCAAGCCTAATTATATGCAGCGCAAAGCGCTTCGAGAATTGAATCGTTACCGTGCCATCGGACAGGAGAGGGCTTTGGTGATTTCTGCTACAGGTTCCGGAAAGACATATCTGGCAGCATTTGATGCGCTCAATTTCAACCCAGACAGATTACTCTATATTGTGCACGAGGGTTCTATCTTGAAGAAATCCTTAGAGACATTCCAAAAGGTATTTGGTGGCTCTAAAACTTGCGGCTTGTATAATGCGGAAGCAAAGGAAACAGAAGAAGATTTTCTGTTTTCTACCAATGTATCTATGTGCCGCTCACTCGAACTCTTTGATAAGAAGGAATTCGATTATATCATCATCGATGAGTGTCATCATGCTGTTGCGGACAGTTATCGGAAAATCATCGACTATTTTGAGCCAGAGTTCCTGTTGGGCTTGACAGCTACCGAGAACCGAATGGATAATCAGGATGTAGTAGAGATTTTCGGCAATAATATCCCATACGAGTTGCGGCTTCGTGATGCCATCATCAATGATCTGATTGTGCCATTCCATTATTTCGGCATTCGTGACGAACTGGTTGATTATGGCTTGACTGCTTCAGGAGAACGCCGTATGATATCACAGATTTCTACACCAGAGAACTGTGAGTTTATCCATCAACAGATAGAGAAACATCGTATGAAAGGACAGAAACTGAAAGCTCTGGCTTTCTGTAGAAACATCCAGCATGCTAGAATGATGGCTGATAATCTGGGTGATTATTATCATACAGCTTTCTTGAGTGGTAAGAACAAGACCGGTGAACGTATTCGTGCCTACAATGATTTGCAAGATGAAAACCGGGATTTGGAAATCCTGTTTGCTGTAGATATTCTGAACGAGGGTGTGGATATTCCTGGTGTCAACATGGTGCTTTTCCTGCGCCCAACGGAATCGAGTACCATCTTCTTACAGCAATTGGGTCGAGGACTTCGTAAGTATGCCAACAAGCCTTATGTTACGATACTCGATTTCATCGGCAACAGCTATAAGCGTAGCGTTCATATAGCCTTGGCACTTGGTAGTCTTTCCCGAAATTCCATCTTGGAAAAGAAACTTTTGAAGTTTATGGTAAGGAATGATTTCAAAAGTTTAGGTCTGGACAATTATGGTGTTGAGATACATATCGACGATCTTTCTAAAGAAGAAATCATTGACAAGATAGAGAGCGAGAATTTCAATCGCATCAACTATCTGAAGATGGATTATCAGAATTTCAAGGCATATTTGAAGACTCCGTCTTATCCATCGCACATGGATTATATGAATAGTGATTATGCTCCTAATCTCTTGAAATTCATGAAGATAAAGATTGGTTCCAAGAAAACCAATTCTTATTATGGCTTCTTGAAGGGCATAGAGGAAGAGGATTTGCCTGTATTCTCAGAAGAGCAGATTGCTTGCATCAACTATCTTTCAAGTCTTTTGCCTTTGGTAAGAGAACACGAGTATTTAGTAATCAGAAATTTACTGGAGGGAGAGACTTCTTTATCTCGCATAGAAGCCAATATCCAGGAGGAGATTCCTGGCTTCAGGCATGAGCAACTGGAGCACGCTTTGCGATTCCTGGAAGAGGGATTTGCTGTGAAGATAGAAGCGGATGAAGTGCATTTATGTGGCGAAAGAGAAGATGAATATGATGCGTATCTGCAAGATTTGCTCAACTATGGCTTGACGCAATATGAGGCAAGATATGCTGAAACGAAAGAAGATTTCCTGTTGTGGCAGGATTATCGTCAGGACCAGGTGCTCTTGAAAATACTGGAAAATCCGAAGCACAATCAGTATGGCACTTATTATAAAAATGGCAATATGTATATCTTTGCGGGTTTAAAGAAGGATGCCTCGCTGTATGAACATTTGAAGTATAATGACAAGTTCTTGTCGCCAGATGTTTTCCAGTGGGAAAGTATTGCCCGTATTTCTGCCAAGGATGAGGCTTTGCAGCGGGCAGCCAAAAGGGTATTGGTATTTGTGAGAAAGGTGAGTGCCGAGAATGGCATTACTCTGCCATATACTTATATTGGAACAGGGTATTTGGAGAATCCAAGAAAGGGTGCCACGACGAATGGTTCCATATTGTATGATATTCACATGGATAATCCGTTGCCGCAGGAATTGCAGGAGGATTTCCAATGGATGGAGTAAATGAAATTTTAAATAGGAGATAAGACAATGAAACATTATAATGTGGTTGCAGCCGTGGTTTGCCATGAAGGCAAGTTTCTCTCCATGCAGAAAGGCAAGACGAAGTTTGAATATACCAGCTATAAATGGGAGTTCCCTGGGGGCAAGATAGAACCAGGTGAAACTCCTCAACAGGCGTTGGCTCGTGAGCTGATGGAGGAGATGGAGTATCCGGTAGAAGTAGGAGAGAAGTTGGTGACCGTGAATCACGAATATCCCGATTTCTCGATAACTATGACAGCCTATCTATGTACTCCAAAAGCTGAGGTTGATGGGTTCAGGAGAAGGGAGCATGCTGATAGCAAGTGGTGCAGCAAAGAAGAACTGAAGGGGCTCGACTGGGCTGCAGCGGATGTTGGGGTAGTGGAAAGTATCTTATAATACGCTAGTCAATCTTGCCGTTAGTTGATAAGGCAAATTCCTCTAGATGAAATTTCTCCTTGGTAGCCTCTATTATCTCTTCTTTTTGCTTCTTATCAGAATTGTTTTTTTCGAGTGCTAGTATCAGATAATCATTGCCTTTTGATGGAGAGAAGATTTTGCCGATAAGCATTCTGAAATGCCTGTTGACGAATTCTTCTACTTGAGTACCTTCTTTCGGTGTAAGGCGATAGAACTCATATCTTTCATCCAGCATTTTCTGGATTTCATCCCGGAACATCTTGCGGACTCTGTTCTTCCAGGAAAATTTCTGGTGCTCATTATGACGGGCATACAGAGATACGACATAGAGGAAGTTTACATCGTAATGGAAGACTAGGAGGGTGTCTCGATCGAACAGGCGGTTATTGAAATGCTGGGTATTGAAGCACTTATGTTCCCTGTCGGTTGACGATACCTGGTCTGAGAAAGATAGATTCTCTGCCATCTTTGCGCTAATGAAGAAGTTCGGAATGATGTTGTATCCTTCCGTCAAATCATCACGGAGCTTTGGTACGTTGCCAAAGTTACGCTTGTCGTATTGGAGCTCTTCATCGTCCTTGTCGTCATTCATAAAGAGGTTCAGGTTCCACTGGATGATATTTCTGGCGTACGTAAACTGCTTATATACAGATTCTTTTCCGATGGCATGACCAAGCTTATAATATTTGCTATCACCGATGTAATAAACAGGCTCTGGATCTTTGCTTGTAATCAGGTTCTGGTAGGTGTACAAATGGTCTATGCGTTTGCCATCAGCCTGTTCTTTCAGACCAGCTGGGATGTTCTTTTCTCCCAGAAGTTCATCAATAATGGCTTCGAAAACGATATTGAAACTCTTAACCAGAAGATACTCTTTGCGTTCCTTCTGGGTGTTCATGCGCTTGGCGTTGTCAAAGAAGTCATAGCATAACTTCCAGAGATATAATGCTTTATCAGAAAAGTACTTGTATTTAATCTGGAGGAGTCTGGTCTTTCCTAGTCCATCTAGATAAGTCTTGAAACGATAACCTGTGATTAACTGGAAATTGCAGTTGATATGATTGGTGAAACCATATCTTTCGCTGATATAGTTCAGGATGGAAAAGAAAATAATCAGTAATTCTTCATCGAAGTTTATCTGTTTCTTCCTGTTAACAGGATTGGTATAAACAGGACTGTTTTTGCAGACAATGGCTCTTGTGGTGGATATGGTCTTAGACCAATGAATGCGGTTGTAACCGGAATGGATGTTCTTCAGGATGAAGAAGATGAAATCCTGGTTATGCTTGTTGAAGTCGATGAGAGCCAGCAGAATATCGAGGAATGTGTTGTTGATTTGTCTGTTACTTTTACCGAGGCACGCTATTTTCTGGTGATAGACAATGCCGTTTCTGGTGGTATTGTTGTAAACCTCGATGGTGCGGTAAATCCAGACAGAGAACTCATAGATGAAGTCTTTCTCCTGTTGAGAGAGTGGGTTGTTCTGGTTCAGGTTGACGATGTTTTCTGGGGCGTATTTGCCGAATACTTTTTCGCCCTCAGGTGTATCTTCGAGCAGTACCTTCGGCAAAATGAAGACGCAATCGTTGAGCTGGGTATTGTAGTAATACCCAACGTAGTTGATGCTGACGTTGCCATCAATGTCCTGCATGGCGTCAATGCCGTGCAGGACATCCCTGATCTGTTCTGCCTGATACTGATGTTCTTCTATGAGGATTCTCATAATATCTTTATTTTATTGTTTCTACAGTCCAGCCTTGTTCTTTTGCGAATTTGATAATCGAATCAATGTTTGTTATATTCCACCAATTGCTTACATAGAACTCGACTCCATCAGACGAATAGAATTTTCTATCTTTTTTATAAAAGCCATAGGCTCTTTTCTTGTAACTTTCTACAGAGTTTTCTATTTCTTGACGAGTGACGATTAATCCAATGAGTTTCAAGTCCTTTCCAAGCATAGTATCTGGGAAGGTTTCTTTGATTTCTGAATATTTCATCTCGTGATGTTCATTCAGATATTGTTTAATGATGGAAATACCTAATTCACCTTTGCCAAGCGGGTTAGAGCCATTTAATTTGTACTTTGTATTATCGTTGCCTTTAGTTTCGTTGTTGCTTGGGGCAGCATCAATATTTTCCTCTTCTTCTCCTTTTTCAGGGATGAAATCATCTACTCCCAAATTTTCCAGGAACAACTCAACATTAGCTATATCAACGCAGGTTGTGCCATTCTTATCCTTGTAGAATCGGTCGAAAGACAGAATCTTGCCCTCTTCATCCTGAAAGTCCTTATCATCGAAACCATAGTCCTTAAACACATCATTCCAGAGATAGAAGATAACCTTACTAACGAACAAGTCGGCATCAATTTCTCCATCTTTTGCCTTGCAGAAGAAATAGCCGAGTTTCTTGTCTTCAGAATTGGTAAGTGAACCAATCAGCTTATTAACCTTGCTGATAAATGACCACCAATCATATTGCTTATTACCCGTATTGATGTACCAGTTGAGTTTAGCATTGGTTTCTTTGTCACGACCTTCACGAATAGGCACATACTTCCAATCCCAGCGGCGCTTAAAGGCAGAGTCGATAGGGAAGAGGCTCTGGTCGCTGGTGTTCATTGTTGCCCAAATATAAAGATTGGAAGGCAGAACAAGTCGTTCTCCCCTCATGATGAGGCTTACCATATTGGCTTCGCCATAGAGCTGATTGATTTTGTCTTTATTCGTAATCTCCCATCCTTCAAATTCCTTTTCAAGATATTTCTGCATATCCTTGTCTGCTACGATAGGATAATCAGAAAAGCCATATTCGTTGCGATCAAGCAATTGGAATAGGTCACCAAAGATCTGGGCGCAATTACCTCTGTTTATTTCTTCGATAATAAGATATTGCTTTTTTGATGCCTTATTCTTAGTGAAAATATCTGGAGTATCGAGAAGTGCTGGGTGGATCCTATTATAGCTTTTGTCGCTCTTTTCACTCTTTTTGCTACCAAGTTTCTTCCACGCTTCAACATAGGCTTCGAGAAAAGCCTGAGGAATGAACTTATAGGCAATTCTGTCTTCCTTTACAACCTTTCCGGTTTCCTCATCAATAACCTTTTTGCCATTACAATCTCGGAGTACAACTTCTTCTGTAATAGGTTTATAAGTACCTACAAAAGAGGCGTAATCTGAGTCTGGATGGAATGTAGTTCGAATAACGTCTTCACTAAAGGTCAAATCCTTGATTGCCTTTGATTTACCTGTGCCTGGAGCACCATAGTAGATCTGTTGAAGTCCTGCCGCTTTAAGTAAAGAACTTTCTGTAGAAAAAGAATCTGTAGAGATACCCTTTCTTATAAGCTCGTTCTTTGGGTCAAGAACCATCTTTGCCATAGCTGTCAACGTTGCGCTGTAGCCATATTCAAATTTATCAATATTAGATAATTCTTTGAGTTCTACTCTGGCATCCTCAGCCTTTTTGTTGGGATTCTTTTTATAGTAGTCTATAAATTCTCCCAGTAATTGCTTGGATATGGTACGCATGCTAAAAGCACCTTTGCTTTCTAATTTTACCTGATAGCAAAGTCTGTCTTTGTCTGCAATTATAATGCGCCCGTCAGTAGATTGGTCGCCAACCATAAGTTTATCGTAATCTTCCATGTTGTTCTTTAATGATGTTTCGGCAAAAGTACGACTCTCGGGTGAAAGTTGTATTGCACATTATTGTTTTTCGTTGATAAGTTTGATGATGCTATTTAAAAAGTCATGAGCTGGTTGCTGCATATTCTCGACATCTGAATTACTTACATCATATTCGCAGTTATAATCAGCTTTCATTCTTAATTGTTCCATTCTGGAGAAAAATGCACCAAGTTCTTTGTCAATTTTACCTGTCTTAACGAAATTCATGCCAAATACGCCTAAAGTACCAGCATGAGTATGTGCCGAAAGCCCATAATGTATTAATAGTGCCTGAGCAGCATGGAAACAAGAATAGTAAAACCTATTAGCTGCCAAATCCCATAATCCCATAGAAAGCATTTGCTCTGCTTCTGCTATAAATCTTTTTGCTTTTTCCAGACGAAGTTCTACTAAAGAACTTCTTTCATCGTTTGTTAGCCCCATAATCTTACTCCTTCCTTTTCTACGTTTTTATAAAATGGTGTAATTTTATATTTCTGCCACTCCTTAGCGGAATACATTACAGGATTTATTTCTTTGCCTAAATCCCAACCTAGCTCGGTAAGAGGATAGGTAACATTGTCATAATCAGAAGGAAGAAGCTGTTCCTTGTCTAAGATAACAAGAATGTCCCAGTCGCTATCATCCCTTGCGGTACCTCTAGCTTGTGAGCCAAAAAGTATCGCTTTTCCGTATGGTGGCATATTCTTAGCCAGGCATTCACGGATAGCAGTCAATGTATGTTCTTGTTCCTTCTTCATATTGCAAAGATAAGATAAAAAGTTGAATTAGACAAGCAAAAGTCTTCTTTTTTATGAATTATTACATGATTTACAAGGTATATGGTAGAATGATTCCTGAACATTGTGGAATATTCTTCAGATTTTCATGTATTTGTTCTCTTCTAGTTTAAATGTTCAGATGAATCACTTCAATCCCCCTCTCTTTCAACTTCCTTGAGAAGGAAGGGATTGAGGTGGTGATGCTTTCTGATAATATCAACAGGGCAGCCCAGAAGGGCTTCAAGGTATGCTTTCAGACGGACTATCAGAAAAAACTCAGGGGCATTTCTACATAGATATCTACATCGCTGCCTCCTGTGTTCTCACTGCCACCAGTAGCAGAACCGCCACCGCTGGTTCCGTCATCGCCTTCCTCCGGAGTGGTTGGAGCATTGAGGCCAACGCTGGTTTTGCCTTCCTTCTTTGCCTGGTTGATGCGTGACTTTGCCTGGTTGATAGCCAGGAGATTTGCGTTCACGCTACGCATTATGATGCTGTAATTAATTATAGTCGTTTGTGTTAAAAGGTTCATTTTTCTCATCTCCCCGGAAGCCCCGTTTCCTGTCCTTTTCGGGGGCATCATTGATGAGTGGCGCCTGTCATCATTTATCTCCCGCCCCGGTCATCATAGATAACCGTTTTCAGGCATATAAGGCGTTTTCTTAGATTGCTGGTGCAAAGATACGAAGAATTTCGGTATCTGCCAAATTTTGGCATGTGATAAGAATCGATTTTCTGCAGCTTACGATTTGAAACTAAGTTAAAAAGACTAACTCTATGTTTTATGGGGCACATCTCTATGTTTTGCGGTATAGAAAACTATGTTTTGCGGTATAAATCATAATATTACAAAGTAATACCCGATTACGGGAAACGTGTTCAGTATTCAGTATTCAGTTTTTTTCGCTGTTGTTTTCACCCTCTCTATAGATAGTATATTATATATTATTATATATAATAATATATAATATAAAATAATTACTTACAGATTATAACCATAGGAAGGCTAACTATCGCGAAAAAAACTGAATACTGAATACTGAATACCCTCTTAGGCACCACATGCCCTGGGTTAGGAGCTTCTGGTCCTTCAGGGTGTGTGGGGCAAGGTATCTAAAGTACTGCTGCGCAGACCTTGCGAAACCAGTCGAGTTTCTTACTGCTCATTTCTGCTATGGATAAGTTCTCCTTGTTTACATCTTCTGGCTCAAATTCATAATTAATGGGCATTTATGCCGCAGACATTATCCAGCTGCTAGTATCTTTTTTAGTCAAGAATTAGAATTAGAGAACTTTTTTAGTTAATTTCTTGGAAGTTACGAAAGAAAAGTGTATCTTTGCAGCGAGAACATAAAATCGCAAAGATATGGCAAGATACATCAATCCATTCTCAGACTGGTCGTTCAAACGAATCTTCGGCCAGGAGTACAGCAAAGACTTGCTGATTGAGTTCTTGAACCAGTTGCTCCTGGGAGAGCAGCATATCACGGATGTGAAGTTTAAGGACAAGGAGATGTTGCCAGAAACAAAAGACCAGAGAGGTATCATCTACGACGTCTTTTGCGAAACTGACACAGGTGAGCACATTATCGTTGAAATGCAAAACAGGAGCCAGACCTATTTCATCGACCGGTCTCTCTACTATGCATCGAAGACGATAGTAGACCAAGGCATAAGAGGACAATGGGATTATCATCTCACACCCGTTTATGTTATCTGTTTCATGAACTTTGATGTAGATGAAAATACACCCAAGAAGTTCAGAACAGACGTTGTGCTGGCAGACAAGGATAGCGGAGAGGTTTACTCTAACAAGATCCGCTTAATCTATTTGGTAATGCCTCTTTTCAAGAAGAAAGAGGAAGAGTGTACTACGTTCTTAGATTGTTGGATTTATAATTTGAAGCATATGGAGACTTTGGAACAAATGCCTTTTGAGGCTCAGCATAAGATATTCAAGAGACTGGCAGAAATAGCCGACTCCAAGACTCTGACCAAAGAGGAACAGGAGAAATACGATAACAGCATGATGGTCATGTGGGACAATTATGCGGTATATAAGCATGCTGAGGAGAAAGGAATGAAAAAAGGTATAGAGAAAGGTATAGAGAAAGGTATAGAAAAAGGTATAGAAAAAGGAGAAAAAAAGAGAAATAAAGAGATTGCTTTGAACCTATTGACATACAATACTCCAATAGACGTCATTGCAAAATCCACCGGCTTATCTATCGAAGAGATCAAGAATTTGGAACAATATAATTAACAAGGCTTTCGCAAGTGGTTCAAGAGTTAGGAACCAATAATTTGAAATCGTCAACAGCCTGTTGACGATTTTGGGTTTTACAATGAATCTGAGAAAAGTTCCGCAAACTGCGGAATTTTTTCATATAGAGGAGCATATAGCTTGAAAAAACAGAAGTAAGAAGTCTTTGTAAATAAAGCGTATGCCAGATAGAATGACCATAGAACAGCGCCACAATAATATGGCGGCAATCAAGGGCAAGGATACCAAACCGGAGATTCTTGTCAGGAAGTTCCTGTGGGCTAGGGGATTCAGGTATCGGCTCAATCATCCACGGTTGCCGGGAAAGCCGGATATCGTGCTCAGGAAGTATCGTACCTGCATTCTAGTGAATGGGTGCTTCTGGCATGGACATGAAGGGTGCAAATATTATGTGGTGCCGAAATCGAACACAGAGTTCTGGATGGAGAAGATCAGGAGGAACCGGGAGAGGGACCATGAAGTGCTGCATCGGCTGGCTGAAATGGGATGGCATACCATCGTGATATGGGAATGCGAACTGAAGCCGGCTGTCAGGGAGAAGACCCTGGAATCCCTGGCCTTTACGCTAAACCATATCTTCCTGGAAGATCATCATATCAGGAGGTATGAATTGCCGGAAGAAAAGCCGGCAATGGTAGCGGAACCGGATCCAAGGCATCGTGATTAATAATGAAACATATCCAAGTGGTTGTCCGGACAAATTCAATTTGTCCGTGTTAAAAAAAATCCCCTGATGAAGTCCGGAATTGGAATCATCAGGGGATTTTTCTTTTTTATCTGATTTCTCTGTTGATTTCGCCTGCTTCGCTATAGCCTTCCAGCATCTTGGCGCTGGTGATAGGTTTGCGGGAACAGTAGTCGAAATCTACCTTCTTGAAGCCTTGGCTTGAGCGCCAGCGGATGGTGAGCTTCACCGTCTTGCCGTTGGTATCTGGCAGGGCATCGTTGAGATTGAAGGCTACCAGGGCATCACGCCAGTAATTCTGTGGGTCACCGTTTACGTTGTGACGAAGCTCTACCTCGTATGGATTCTCTGGGTTTACACCGGTAAGGAGATTGATGTAATGTGTACTCATGCCACCCCAAAGAGCACGGAAGCGGAGGGTGAGATAGCCATCCTCGGCTACGGTTACCCAATCGCGGACGATATCTACGATGTTGTTGCCGTATTTCTCGCTGTTTTCTGCATCAGAAGCGAGTGATGGTACCGGTTTCTTGGTCAGGATGCTGTCTATCCAGTTGACATGCACTACCTGATTGTACTGGTCGCTCTTCTCATTGGTTGAAGAGTAGTTGACGAGTGCACGTACCTCCTTGCCGCCGAAAACGGTAGACTTGAGGTTCTGGGCGAGCAGGGTGGTGTTGTCATCGAGCTGCAGGTAGCAGGCGTCGCCATTCTGCTTGACTGTGACCAGGGCATTTGGTAATACCTGGCTCCAATCGGTATCGTCATCGTCATTGCATGACTGGAAGGTGAAGGCTGACAGCAGCATGGCTACAGCCAATCCGATTTTCTTAAAATTAATTTTTCTCATACTTATTGTTCCTTTCTTGTTTTATTTATCTTTTCTGATGATAAAATGAGAAGTGAACGGAAATCTTGCTTCTGATTTAGAAAAAGATTGTTAAAAGTAATAGGGTTACCGATTGTTGCAGTATAGTAGACAGTGGCTCTTTACGGAAAAAGATTCTTTTGCGTTAAAAAACTTGCATTATTTCTTGCTTTGTATTACTTTTTTTTATATATTTGCAATCGAAAGTAATTCTAAGAGCAAATAGAAGAAAAGTAATAACCTTTTAATATTTAAGCGTATGAAGCGACTGATACAATTTCAATTCATGCTTGTTTTGTTGCTCGTTAGTGGACTGGCAACTATTCAAGCTAAGCGAATCAGCCAATGGCAGGCTCAACAGCAAGCCTACAGTTTCTGGGGAAAGCAGATGCCTATGAAGGCAAAGGCTAAGAGCAGAGTGGTCTCTACAGCATCTCTCTCTACTCTGGGAAATGATTCCTACTATGTTTTTAATAATGATGCCGGTGGATTTGTCATCATTGCCGGCGATGATGCGGTGGCACCTGTTTTGGGTTATACCTCAACGGGGGCGTTTGATGCTAACAACTTGCCTGAGGGTTTGAAGGATTTGCTGAAGAGCTATGAGCAGCAGATTGCTGCATTGGGTAAAAACTATAAGGCAAATACTACTTCGACAAGAGCCGAATTTACTGGAGAAAAACTGCTGAATACGGCGAAATGGAACCAGGGGGCTCCATTCAACAAGTATACTCCGAATAATTATGTAACGGGATGTGTGGCTACAGCGGGTGCTATTGTGATGAAACATCATGGCTATCCTGCAAAGGGCGTTGGGTCTCATTCCTATACCTGGAATGGTCAGAACCTTACCGCAAGTTTTGAGCATGATTATGACTGGGCTAATATGCCTGTCAGGTATACTGGTGATAATGATGCGGCATTTGATGGTGTTGCCAGACTGATGTCTGACCTGGGTATTGCTGTGAATATGCAATATGCCAATGGAGGAAGTGCATCTGCTTTGGAAGACCTGGTAACTGCTCTGAAAAAGTATTTCGGTTACAGTAAGTATGCCAGACATCTGAAAATAGAGGATTTGGGTGCTGAAGCCTGGAACGGCAGATTGCGTGCTGAGATTGATGCCAACCGTCCAGTTCTGTATGCAGCCTCTGATGCCAATGTAGGAGGTCACTCCTTTGTGATTGATGGCTATAAGGATGAAAGCTTCAGTGTAAACTGGGGTTGGGGTGGATATTGTGATGGATTCTATCGCATCGGTGCCCTCAATCCTGAAGTTGACGGAACGCCTCAGGGAGACCAGTACAATTCATCTCAAGCAGCCGTATTTGCGCTTCAGCCTTCTGACGGTAAGGAAGTCCTTTCTAATCTGGGATTCATCAAGGTTGATGGTTGGCTGGAAACGTTAAATATGGATGTTACTGATGTAAAGGCTGGTAAAGATCTGACTCTCTATCTTTTACCGGTTCAGTGTCAGGGGGAGAATTCGTATACCGGAAAAATAGCAATAGCTTTGAAAAATGCCAAGGGAGAAACCCGTGAAGTCTTTGCTGAAACCGAAATAAAAGAATTGAAATCTGGATATTATTTCTATGAACTATTGTTAAACGGTGCTTGTTCAGTGGATGCTCAAGAAGGTGACTACTTGACAGTCGTATCTAAGGAAGATGGTACTGACGCATATGTTGAAATCTATGGACCAGATATGACGGAAGTACATGTGCCTGCTACAGGATTCCTGCCACGTACATTCGAAGTGAAGGTAGAATTGGGTGAAGGAGCTGAGTTTGTAGAGGCTTCAAGCTCATATAATTTGAAAACCTGGTTTTATAATGGCAAACCATTGCAGGGCTGTCCTTATTATTTCAATGTAAAGATAGATGAGGGTATAGCTAAGAGTTTTATAGAATTGGATGGCAAGAGTGTTCCTACTGTATCATTTACTAATGGGGTTACATTCTATGCTATATCTCCAGGTCTAAAACCGGTTTATAATCTTGTGGTTAAAACATATCGCAATTATGAGGAAAAGACAGTTGAGGTAAATTTGTCTGCACCGGGACAGCTGAAGGCAGAGTTGGAAAGTAAGAATCTTGATTATTATGTATATACCAATATAAAGGTAAACGGTGAGATAGACAAGCGAGACTTTGACGAATTGAACAGTCATCCATTTAATAGCATCGACTTGAGTGATGCCAAAGTTGTTGCCTATGATAGCTATGACGCCAATATGATTCCGGATGGCGCTTTCTGGAAGAATGCCAATCTGAAGCACTTCAAGATGCCGGCAGGTGTGAATACTCTTGGTTTTAATGCATTTAGAGAAACTGGATTGGTAGAAATTGACCTGCCTGAAACCATACAGGAATTCGGATTGAATACGTTTTGGGGATGCTATTCTTTGGCAGATGTGTATATGCGTCATAAGGAGGCTCCTTCTTGGATAAGCTGGTGCGTATTCTATAACAAAGGTGACAAGGTAAGTCGTACGTTGCATCTTTATCCTGGAAGTAAGGAAAAGTATGAGGCTTATCAGTATACCCAAAACTGGATAGTCAACTTTGACAATATCGTAGAAGACCTGGTAGTAACAGGTATCAATTCTGCTACTTTGGATAATAAGACAAGGAAGTCTGCATTGTATGACCTCAACGGTCGCAGAATACCAAATGTTCCATCTAAGGGCATTTATATCCAGAATGGAAAGAAGATGATTAGAAAATAATCATTTGCTGACGATAAATCAATTAAACAATAGAAAAGTCCCCTGGTGCCGCAAAGCATCAGGGGACTTTTTTTATCACTACTCACTTTTAAAAGTAATAGGTGCAGCCGATTGTAGCGGCACGGTTGCCAAAGTGCTGACTGGCAATATCATGGAATCTGCCTTCCAGGGTAAGGTACTTGCCGATATTCTTGTAGACTCCTACTTCCGCATAGAGATTGGCAGGGGTATAGGCAGGAGTAGCAGTATGACGGTAAGTACACCAGATGAGATTAGAGGTGAGACGCCAGCCATCTGCCAGGGTAAGCTGAGGAGCCAACTTGAAGACGGCAAAATTGTGATAGCTTGTATCTCTTAATGATGTCTCTTCCACTGGTGTTTCTGCCCGCTCCCAGAAGTAGTTGAAGCCAGCGGTAAGGCGAAGGATGCCGGTATGCCAGAAGGCGGTGGTTCCGATGCCTAATGTGTTGTCGTGGTTGTTGTCTATCAGATGCTGGTGAATGTTCTTCACCGAGGTGCTGACCACGAGATTCGGCTTGCTGTAGGTATACTTCAACTCCATAACATTGGCAAGACTATTCCTGATATCGGTGGTATAGGTTGGCTTCCATGCGCCCTCCATATCTCCCGCAGTCACAAAGTCGCCAAATTCCGGATTGAAGATGCGGCGGCAGAAGGTGCCTTGCAGGGTATGACCCGGAGTGAAGGTATAGTATGTACTGAATGAGTAGATGTGGTTGTGGGTGGTATGCTTCCAGTTGCTGACAGAACTGATCTGTTTAGGGCGGAAATTGATGATGCGGTATCGCTCACCAGCCATGAATCCCCACTTGCCGATATTGTAATCCAGCTGGACATAGAAATCCTCGTAGTTGGAATGGTTGATGTAATCAGCAATGCAATTCTTCTCGATAGACAAACCGCCCTCAAAACCTGCCGTAATCCAAAGGTCTTTGGTGAAGACCGGAGTGGCATATTCTACCACCGCAAACGGATAGGTGGAGTGGTTCTGATAAGGGAAGGTTTGGCTTTCTTCCTGGGTTCTGCCATTGTCGCTGATATGTTCTGCACCCAAGGTGAAGAGGATGCTGGAACCATTCTCGCCTAGTGTCCGCGTATAGTCTGCCTGCAGATGATAGGCACGTACATATTCGGCTGGTGAATGGGTGAAATGATTGCGGGTGTAGGTCTGCATCGCATCCACTTCGAGTACGTCTTTGCTGGTTGGAGTCCAGAGAACATTGAGCTTGGCTCCCTCATGCGAGTAATGGTTGATGGTATTGGAACTCTGATTCTGATAAGCATCCTTATCGCTATTGGAGGTGCGTTGGAAGTTGCCTTCTACGTGGCTGAGGATGCGCAGGTCATCCTGCTGGCTCAGAACGCTGACGATTCCCTTGCCACCGCCGTAGGTATCACCAAAGAGTCCCGCTCTTCCGCTCACACCGTTTTCGCCCTTGCGGAGAGTGATGTCGATTACTTTCTTCAGACTGCTGCAGCCCTTCATCACTTCTGCATTCTGGCAAACTTTGATGCTTTCAATCTCACGAGCCTTGAAATGGTGGAGCAGGGTGGCATAATCGAGTCCGTATTCCTGATTGTCGATACGGATGACGAACTTTCCATATTGGTTGGCAAAGGGATCACCGCCGATGATGTTGTTGCCATCGAGGCTGATTACCTCAGGACACATCATCAGAACATCGAGGAGAGATTCTTCACCGGTAAGTTCCATTTCTGAAACATGCATGATGTATCTGTCGCCAATATGTTCTATCGGGGCCGCGGTCATCTGGGGCAATGTAATGCCGAGAAAACCAGCCAGACACATCAGACGGGTATTTTTAAGAAGACTGTTTAATATCATATATAATAACCATTTAAGTTTTTTCGACTTGCAAAGATAGAGCAAAAATAGGAAATAGTGAAATTTTTCCCTAACTTTATGGTTCTTATCATGAAAAAATCAAGAAAACAGCAGTGTAATCAGAGGAATGGTGATGATGCTGCCCAGGGTGGTGATGAAAGTCATCTCAGTGATGAGCGATGGATTGCGACCGTATTTCAGGCAGAACATGGTGCCGAAGCTGGCTACAGGCATCGCTATGACTACCGTATTGATATTGTTTACCAAATCGTTGACGCCACACGCCTTGAACAGGAAGTAGATGCTCAGTGGAACCACTGCTAGGCGGAGAACAGAAGAAATGTATACCTTCGGACTTCCGATAATCTCTCTGGCTGGAAGCTTTGCCATGGAAGAACCGATAATCATAAGGGCTGCTGGAACCGTAACGTTTCCTACCATCGTCACAGGGCGGGCAATGATGTCGGGGGTATGGATGCCGAAAGCTACCAGAAGGGCGGCAAGGAAAGCTGCCAGCAAGGCTGGACTCACCAATACCTTAGGATTGAACTGCTTGATGCTGTATTCACCCTTGATGAGCATCACACCTGCCGTAAAGATAAAGAAGGTGTTGGGCATATTGAGCAAGGCTGCATAAAAGATGGCCTTCGGACCGAAGATGCTCGATACGATAGGGTATCCGATAAAGCCCACGTTGGCAAACATCAAGGCGAAGCCTATCATGCCCTGGTCGTCATGGTTCTTGGTGATGAGGCGTGGAACCCAGAAGCCAAATACCAATAATAATATATAGGTAAGGAAACCAACTCCTAAAAGTGGGAGGATGAGCGTGCGGTCGGGCAACTCATCCCCCATTACCGATGACAGCACCAGCAGTGGACAGGTTATGTCCACTACGATGCTGGATAGTTTCTTGTCAAATTTGTCGCCCATATAGCCTAACTTGCAGGCGACATAGCCTAAAATTACGATGATGAACAATACCACCATCACTTCTAAATTCTGCATTATCCTGAAAATCTATACCTTAATTTATCTAAAATCTCTTTAATCTATGAATCTCTTGGTGATGTCTCCATAGTTTTCTATACGGCGGTCGCGGAGGAATGGCCACCAACGGCGTACATCCTCACTGTGCTTGAGGTCGATGTCAACAACCAGACTTTCTTCCTCCTGATCGCTTGCACGGTAATGGAGTTCGCCCTGAGAACCTGCAACAAAGCTGCTGCCCCAGAACTGGATGCCTCCAGTCTGTTCGCTAGGATCAGGTTCAAAGCCTACTCGGTTTACGGCGACAACAGGCAGACCATTGGCTACCGCATGACCACGCATCACGGTGGTCCAGGCTTCGCGCTGTCGTTGCTGCTCTTCCGGTGTATCATAGGTTGCATAACCAATGGCAGTAGGATAGATGAGCATTTCTGCTCCCTGCAATGCCATGAGTCGGGCTGCTTCCGGATACCACTGGTCCCAGCAAACCAAAACACCCAGTTTGCCTACTGAAGTCTGGATAGGACGGAAACCGAGGTCGCCAGGGGTGAAGTAGAACTTTTCGTAATAGGCAGGATCGTCTGGGATATGCATCTTGCGATATTTGCCTGCGATACTGCCATCTTTTTCTATGACGACAGCTGTGTTGTGATAAAGTCCTGGGGCTCTGCGTTCAAAGAGTGAGGTTACGATAACCACACCGAGATCTTTCGCCAGTTTGCCATAGAATTCTGTTGACGGACCAGGGATTGGCTCTGCGAGATTGAAGAGCTCAACATCTTCTACCTGACAAAAGTAGAGGGAATTGTGAAGCTCTTGAAGAACGATGAGCTCCGCACCGCGGTGGGCAAGGTCGATAATGCCCTCAGCGAGGCGGGTTTTGTTGTTGGCTATATCTGCCGTATTATGTTGTTGTAAAATACCGAGTTTCATTTACTTTTTTTGCTTTATTTACTTTGAACTTCTTTACTTTGGACTTTAGATTTCGAACATCTAACTTTATGCCCAACCCTTTATGTCTGCCACTGGGCAGCCTCCGGATAATCATTTCTATCTCCTTTCAGGGCTCCTTCTGGCAATTGCATGGTGAGGCAGTGGATGCTGCCATGCTGGCGAATGATGGTTCGGGAATCTACACCGATGATGTCTCTGTCTGGGAAGGCAAGTTGAATCTGCTTGCGTGCCTCCTCGTCCTTCGCTGGCTGATTATAGGTTGGATATATCACAGCCTTGTTCAGAATCAGGAAGTTGGCATAAGTGGCAGGCAGGCGGTCGCCCTTGCTGTCTTTGTCTGTAGTCAGGCGGTCACCCTCATCAAAGATTGGGTCTGGCATCGGGAGCTTGAGCAGTCGATACGGGTATCCTTCCCAGGTGAAAAGCGACTGAAGCTGCTTTTCAAGTGCCTGGAAGTCTTCATATTGCTCATCTTCCGGGTCATCACACCCTACATATAATAAGGTGTCGTGAGGAGCCACTCTGACGATGGTATCAATGTGACCATCTGTATCATCACCGATGAGATTGCCATGATCCAGCCATACCACTCTCTTGAGATGGAAGAAAGTCTTGAGCAGATGATCGATGCTGTCATGGTCGAGCGGCTGGTTGCGATGAGGAGCCAGCAGACACTGTGAGGTGGTAAAGAGAGTGCCTTTACCGTCACTTTCTATGCTGCCACCTTCCAGTACAAACCCCTGATGGTTTTCCATGTCGGCATTGAAGGCTGCCATATAGTATAGCTTCAGATTGATGGCATTGTCTTTTTCCCATCTGAACTTCTCGCCCCAACCGTTGAATTTGAAGTCGAGCATACGGATTGGCACCATCCATGTGTTTTGCTTTTTCCGCAAAACCATCGTGATAGGGCCGTGGTCACGTGCCCAGGTATCATTACTCTCTACCTCGTAGAGATGTATACGGTTCATTTGCTCCTGATTCAGATGGTTTTCCAGCAGGAGCTGGATACCAGTCACGTCGGGTGTAGCTACAAGCAGATGCTCATAGCGGGTAATAATGTCTGCCAATTCCAGATAAGTCTGGCTTATCTCTGGCAGGTAGGGCTTCCAATCGGTGCCCGCATGTGGCCATGTCAGCATGATGGCACTTTGTGGCTCCCATTCTGCTGGGAGTGCGAAATCGCAAGGCAATGTGGATTGATACATAAACTGTATTTTTTAGTCAAATTCCAAGCTCGGCTTTTTGGGCTCGGCTTTTTATCTGTTTTTTTTGTTATTTCTAATATGTTTGCAAAATTAATAAAAAATCTACAACTTCCGAGTATTTTTGTGGAATATTTTATGCAAAAGCAAAAGTTTTTATTAAAAAAGATTAAAGGGAGAGCGGAATAAGGATAAAATCAAGGAAAAATGCTTAACTTTGCAATCTAAAAAGATAAAAACAGGCGAAATCTATGTCCGCAGGAATGATGAGCGGGCAGGATGAGTCTTTTAAAACATAATAATAGGAGCGTGAAAATAAAACAGGTAGTTGATGCCCTTGAACATTACGCGCCTCTGCCCTTGCAGGAAGGATATGATAATGCCGGCTTGCAAGTTGGATTGACAGAGGCGGTAGAAATGTCAGGGGCATTGTTGTGTCTTGACGTCACTGAAGAGGTGGTGGAGGAGGCTGTTCAAAAGGGATGTAATCTCATCGTTAGCCATCATCCGCTGATATTTCGCAAGTTGGCGAGAATATCAGATGAAAACTACGTTCAACGTACTGTGCGCAAGGCGATTAAGAACGATATTTCTATCGTGTCGATGCATACCAATATGGATGCTGCGACGGGGGGCGTGAACTTCAAGATTGCTGAGAAACTGGGACTGGAAAATGTCAGGTTCTTCGGTGGTGAAAAGGAAGTGGACGGAGTGAAAGGCGGAAATGGAGTTATCGGAGAAATCTCGGATGAGGATATTCGGCAAGCTGCTGAGGCTGGCAAACTTTCTGAAGAGGTGAAGAATCACTTTGCTGAAGGAATTGCTGCTGATGACCTGGTGCTGCTGCTTCGTGAAAGATTCGGTGTAGAGTGCGTGCAGTGTAATCAGCTTCTGCGCCGACCAATCCGCAAGGTGGCGCTTTGTGGCGGTTCGGGCTCCTTCCTGCTGGAAGAGGCTATCCAGGCTGGAGCTGATGCCTTTATCACGGGCGAGATGAGCTATCATGAGTATTTCGGTCATGAACAGGAAATACAGATTTGTGTCATCGGACATTATCAGAGCGAGCAGTTCACCAGCGAAATCTTCCGTAGCATTATCCAGGAACAGTTCCCGGAAGCAAAATGCTATTTCTCGGAAATTAATACGAATCCAATTATATATTTATAAAATAAGGTTTAAAAATTAGATATACAGAATTATGGCAAAGAAAGATCCTACAGATTTGACAGTGGAAGAGAAGTTGAAGACTCTCTATCAGCTTCAGGTTACCTTATCTGGCATTGATCAGAATCGTGAGTTAAGAGGTGAGTTGCCTCTCGAAGTTGAGGATTTGGAAGACGAGATTGCTGGTTTGACAACTCGTATTGAGAATATTCAGCGCGAGATGGAGCAGTTTGACCGTGCAGTATCTCAGAAGCAGCAGGAAATTGCTGATGCGCAGGCTAGCGTAGAGCGCTATCATGCTCAGCTCGAGACTGTAAGCAACAATCGTGAGTATGATACTTTGAGTAAGGAAATCGAGTTCCAGGAGTTGGAAATCGAGCTTTGCAATAAGAAGATTCGCGAGGGATTGCAGCAGATTCGTGAGCGTGAGTTCGACTTGCACAAGGCTGAGGAGCAGAAGGCTGACCGCGAGAAGGGCTTGGTAGAGAAGCGTTCTGAACTGGAAGACATCATGGCTGAAACCCGTGAGGAAGAGGAGCGTTTGAAGGAGAAGGCTCTGGAGCTTGAAAAGAAGATTGAGCCACGTTTGCTCGCTAGCTTCAAGCGTATCCGTAAGGGTGCTCGCAATGGTCTCGGTATCGTATACGTACAGCGTGATGCTTGTGGTGGTTGCTTCAACAAGATTCCACCTCAGCGCCAGTTGGATATCAAGATGCACAAGAAGATTATCCCTTGTGAGTACTGTGGACGTATTCTCATCGACCCGGAATTGGCTGGTATCAAGGTAGCTTCTCCTGCTACTGAAGAGAAGCCAAAGCGCAAGCGCGCTATCCGTAAGAAGAAGGCTGAAGACGGAGAATAAAAAATAGTAAAATAAAAATCGCCCTGAAAGAGTAAAAGCAGCATTTTTCTGGCTTTTACTTTTTCAGGGCGTTTTTTGGTTAGATTCCTCTTGCTTTAAAGATGCGTTCCTTGGCATCGTTTATTTCCTGAAATTTCTTTTCTGCTGCACGGCGTACCTCTTCGCCCAATGCTGCCACCTTGTCGGGATGATGCTTGAGCGCCATCTTGCGATAGGCTGCTTTTACTTCATCATTGGAGGCTTCCGGACTGATGCCGAGAATACGGTAAGCGTCAGCAAGACTGTCTGATGATGAGCCGCTCGCAAGATTGAGCATCTGATCAACGTCTTCTGCTGATAATCCCATGTGGATGGCTACTTCCTTGAGAGCCTGTATCTCAGCTTGGGACACAACACCATCGGCTTGGGCTATCATAACCAGGAAGTTGAGCAACTGAAGACGTTGTTCGTACATCATATTGGAACGTATCTGATGACAGCTGTCTTGAATGACGCTGCGATACTGTTGCATGCCAATACGTTTCTGCTGTTCAAAGAGTTTGAGGAGGATTTCTTCTCCCTGCTGTTTGGCTGCTTCGCCAAAATTCTGTCGGAGGAAGTTGCGTACCAGCTCCATCTCTGAATGCATAATCTTGCCATCGGCATTGATGATGTATGAGGAGAGTACGAGGAGCGAGAACATGAATGAGTTTCGCTCGCCTTCATAGTTTCGGCGCTGCCCGCTGTAGGCTTCATAGGCATTGCTATATTCCCGGTTGTTGTATCCCTCCTTGTTTACCTCGTCCAGTCCGTGGTCGAAAAGAGAGCCTAGGGCAAAGCCAGCCAGGGCTCCAAGAGGGCCGGCGGTGATGAAACCGAGAAATCCGCCTATCCATTTTCCTGCTGCCATAAAAATATCGGTATTTATGAAAGGAATTCTCTTTCTGAATAGAGAAACCGTTCTGTTAATTGAAAAGAAAATGTCCTTCTCTCGTGTCGTCTTGAGCAGAAGGACAATTTTCTGTATCTTTTATGAATATTCCTCTTTAGTTGTTGAAATAATAGAGGAATGATGCGATTCCTGAGAGGGCAGGCTTGCGCTGACCTTCAATCTCAATGCTGAACTTGATGCTGGTCTTACAGATGCCACGAAGGTTCTGGATGTCGTGGAGGGTAGCAACAAGGCGAACACGTGAACCAGTGATGACTGGCTGGCCGAAACGCATCTGGTCCATACCGTAGTTAACGAGCATCTTAAGGTTGTTTACCTCCAGAATCTGCTGCCAGAGATAAGGCAATACTGAGAGGGTAAGATAACCATGAGCGATTGTGCTGTGGTAAGGGCTCTCTACCTTGGCACGCTCTACGTCTACATGGATCCACTGTGGATCGAGAGTTGCATCTGCAAACTTGTTGATACGTTCCTGGTCAATCTGCAACCAGTCTGATTCTCCTAACTTCTCACCGAGGTGAGATGCAAATTCCTCATAGGAATTGATTACTAATTTTGCCATTTTTATCTATTTTGATGTTTATTATTTAATATCTAACATTTAAATAGGCTTGCGCTTTATAAGCTTTGAAGTCTTCACTCTTCATTCTTCACTCTCTTAGTCTCTTCTGAAAATATCGCGAGTATAAACTTTCTCTTCTACATCATCCAGACATTTATCGTATCTGTTGGCGATGATAGCCTGACTCTGCAGCTTGAATGCATCGAGATCATTCACCACCCGGCTGCCGAAGAAGGTGCTTCCGTCTTTCAAGGTTGGCTCATAGATGATGACTTGTGCGCCTTTAGCCTTGATGCGTTTCATCACGCCCTGTATGCTGCTTTGACGGAAGTTGTCGCTGTTACTCTTCATGGTGAGTCGGTATACACCGATGACGCATGATTTCTCTTCTGCCTCGTTATAATTGTTCTGGTTGGCATAGTCATAATAGCCTGCCTTATTGAGCACACGGTCTGCAATGAAATCCTTTCGGGTGCGATTGCTCTCTACAATGGCCTGGATCAGGTTCTCTGGTACGTCTGCGTAGTTTGCCAGCAACTGTTTGGTATCTTTTGGAAGGCAGTAGCCGCCATATCCGAACGAAGGGTTGTTGTAGAATGTGCCGATGCGGGGATCCAACCCTACACCGTCTATGATGGCTTTGGTATCAAGTCCCTTCATCTCGGCATAGGTATCCAACTCGTTGAAGTAGCTTACGCGGAGAGCCAGATAGGTATTGGCGAAGAGTTTTACGGCTTCTGCCTCGGTTAGTCCCATATATAGGGTTTCGATATTTTCCTTGATGGCACCTTCTTGCAAAAGAGCAGCAAAGGTATGGGCAGCCTTGTCTAGTCGTTCATTGTCTTTTGGACGACCAATGATAATGCGGCTAGGGTAGAGGTTGTCGTAAAGTGCCTTGCTCTCCCGTAGAAATTCTGGGGCAAAGAGGATGTTGTTGCAATCCATTTTTTTGCAAATGTTTTCTGTATATCCTACGGGGATGGTACTTTTAATTACCATGATGGCTTCTGGGTTAACCTCTTTTACCAACTGAATGACTTCTTCTACATGGGATGTATCAAAGTAGTTTTTGACAGGGTCATAGTTGGTTGGGGTAGCTATTACAACGAAGTCTGCATCTTTGTAAGCTGCAGCCCCATCGGTTGTTGCTTTGAGATTCAGCTCTTTCTCGGATAAGTACTTTTCTATGTACTCGTCCTGAATTGGAGAGTGGCGGTTATTGATGAGATCCACTTTTTCTTGAATCACATCTACTGCCACAACTTCGTGGTGCTGACTCAGGAGTGTTGCTATACTCAGACCAACATAGCCAGTACCTGCCACAGCTATCTTTTTTATATTGTCGTTTGCCATTTTGCTTTATAACCTATATATTTAGGTACCTTCAATAATGATGAGTACCCATACATTATTAACTATATTTTTTGCAAAGATAGTATAAAAGAGGGAGACTACAAAAAGAAATGGGATTTTTTATCATAAAATAACCCTCTCAAAATTTCCGAATTTTCGAACGGCTGATTAATTGGCCGTAAATTCGCAAATTTTGAAAGGAGATAATATGTGGCTAAAGTGTCAATAAATCCGAATAGTTAGGGATATCTTCAAGAAATAAATATTTTTTACCGTCATAATCCATCTTACAAATATAGTGCTCCAGACCGTTGCTGACGACCAGAAAGTCAACATGAAGTAGGAGATTGTAGGTCGAGACTTGGTCGAAAACTTTTTGAGTGATGGGAATGTGCGGAGCCTTGTATTCTATAATCATTCTGGGTTGAAGTTCCCGGGAGTAGAGAACACTGTCAGCACGCAAAACTTTATCGCCACATTGCAGCTGGATCTCATTGGCGAGTAGGGCAGCAGGGTATCCTTTATGCTCGATAAGAAAGTGGATGAAGTGCTGTCGCACCCATTCTTCTGGAGTGAGTGCGATATATTTTCTTCGTAGAATATCAAGGATTTTTGGTTGCTGCTTAGTACCAGAAATCTTCATTTCGAAAGGTGGTAAATTTAAGCGAATCATTTTTCTATACCTTATTATATATTATATACTTTTATTTTCTCTACCTTATTATATATGTAGTTCGAATAATTTTTGTATCTTTGCATGCAGAAATGCAGGCTGTAATAACTGGCAAAAAGCGAGAATGGAATGCCTGCATGATTGCAGCAAGATTGCTTGTGCAAAAGTACAAAAAATAATTCAATGGCAGAAAAGAAAAGTGGAATAAGTTACGAGCAAATCATAAAAGATTTGAAAGCTCGGAAGTTTGCGCCTGTCTATGTTTTGATGGGTGATGAATCTTTTTATATAGATAAGATCTGTGATTTTATCAGTGAAAATGTGCTTAAACCGGAAGAGCAGGATTTCAATCAAACCGTAGTTTTTGGCGCTGATGTCAATGCAATGCAGGTGGTTGATATGTGCAAAGGCTATCCGATGATGGCTGAATATAGGGTGGTGGTAGTGAAGGAAGCTCAGAATTTGCGGAATTTGGAACCGCTGGAAAAGTATCTCCTGAATCCTGTAAAAACAACAATTCTTGTTTTGTGTCATAAAAACGGAAGTATTGACCGACGGAAGAAGTTTATTCCGCAAGCTGAAAAGGTGGGAGTGGTCTTTGAAAGCAAGAAGCTTTATGACCGTCAGCTACCTGGTTTTATTGAAACGTACCTCAAGAGTAGGAAATCTACAATAGAACCCAAGGCTACTCAGATGATAGCGGATCATATTGGTGCTGATTTGCATCGTCTTACTTCGGAGCTTGATAAGTTGCTCATTTCTCTTCCTGAGAAAGATCGACGTGTCACTCCTGAGTTGGTGGAGAAGGAAATAGGGGTAAGTAAGGATTTCAATGCGTTCGAACTTCGGAGTGCTATTATAAACCGAGATGTTTATAAGGCAAATCTGATAATAAAATATTTTGACGGAAATCCAAAGAGTGGTTCGCTCTATGCGTTACTCCCAATACTCTTCAGTTATTTCCAAAACTTGATGATAGCTTATTATGCACCTAATAAACAGAATGAAAATGAACTCGCAAAATTCTTGGATTTGCGTGGAACTTGGGCAGTGCGTGATTATATCACAGGAATGAGAAACTATTCTGGCATGAAGGTGATGGGAATTATTGATAAGTTTAAGGAGGTAGATGCGAAGAGCAAAGGTCTCGATAATCCATTTACTTCGGCAGGCGAATTAATGAAAGAACTTATATTTTTTATTCTTCACTAGTTGTGGGGTAGAGTAGGCGAGCTTCTGCTGGGAGTTTTCTCTCGACAGAAGCTCGCTTGCGTTTTCTCTCTATTGAACCAGGGTAAGCTGAGTAGCTTCCAACTAGCGTTTAGCTTTGTAAATTCTTGCTGAAAGGGGTGTTTTGAGCAGTAAAAATGAGATTTTTCAGGGTTCTGAAAACGTGTTTTTGGGCTCAAAAATGATAAAAAAGGTGATTTCCTAAGCTAGATGGCTATTTTTGGGATTTAGCTCAAATAGTACATAATATATGTGATTATCAGATATTTATGTAAAATAACCCCTTCCATTACTCGCATATTTTCGTTCATCCCCTCCTATGGGCTAGAATACGACGAAAATGGAAAAATTTACCATTTTCAGTTGCCTGATAATTGACGTTTGTATTTTTTAAGGTTTATGTTTTGAGAGTTTATCAATGTGAATTTATAAAATACAATCCTGTATTTTGGTTTATAAATATAAATACTAGAAAACTAAATTCTTTATAGAGGAATTCATGTTTATAAATATAAATATGAATTTTCGGTTTTATATTGATAAATGTATAAATATTCGTGATAAATGTATATCTTGTATCTTGTTGTAACTCAGTTGTTTATGAGATTGTGTTACTCTATAAACCTAGTTTAATATGTTAGGTAATAGGAAAATAACGTATAAAACGTTATATTAATAATGGTTTGTGTTAGTTATTGATTCATAAATCAGTGAGTTAGGCGAAA
Source organism: Prevotella sp. Sow4_E9_plate (assembly GCF_052116205.1). NCBI lineage: Bacteria > Pseudomonadati > Bacteroidota > Bacteroidia > Bacteroidales > Prevotellaceae > Prevotella > Prevotella sp. Sow4_E9_plate. Next base: position 150,275 of record NZ_JBQKLN010000001.1, read on the forward strand.
ATATTAAAGAAATGAATTGTTAAATGTTTTGTTTTTGAAGTTGATATTTATAAATATAAACCTAAAAACCGAAGTAAGGTTGAATAGAATTTTAGATTCGCAAATATAAAGATAAAGTTTAAAAAACTAAAATCTATTGCAAATGTTTGGATATTTCGATTTTTTGTTTTACCTTTGTAAAATCAAACGAAAATGGCGTTAAAAAACGCCTGTTCGGAAATTAAACATAGAAATTAGACATAAGTAAACGATAAAATTTTAGAGTATGAAAGATAGAATCAAACAGCTGATGGATGACCAGCATCTTACTCAGCAAAGCTTTGCTCAGTTGATAGGTAGCACACCTGCAACATTGAGTAATATTTTCAATGGAAAAACCAATCCGTCACTCAGTATTGTGGATGGGATTCATAAGAGTTTTCCTCAAGTAAATGTGTATTGGATACTCTATGGTACTCCTCCTATGTATAATAGTCAGGAGGCTCAGGAGGATGGAAATGAAAGGCTGGCTAATGGTTTAGATCCTATGAATGAAAGCTTAGCGGCGAAAGCAGGAAGCATGACGGGTAGTTCCACCAGACCTGTAGGTTCTTCTGTAGAAGCTACTCTTGATTTTGGTGCGGCTAGTAGTACTGGCTCCCCTACTTCCCCATCGCTTTTTGAGCAGCCTCAAATGCAAGGTGTAAACCGTACACCTAAAAATATTGCTCAAACGGCGGTAAAGTATGTGGACAAACAACAGAGAAAGATTACTGAGATTCGTATTTTCTATGATGATCAGACTTGGGAGACCTTTGTTCCTAAAAAGTAAAAGTCAGAACTTTCGAATGTGGTTCAAGTACGGCTTGATGATTTAAAAACTTCTTGCTCATGGTTGTGCCCAAGTTATAATTGAAGTCGTCAAGGCGTCCTGGGTGGTTAGAAAATCTGAAAAAAAACTTAGTTTCTTTTCGTTAAGTCAGATTTTTGGTGTACCTTTGCATTTAGAAGTCACGTGTGCATGGTTTGTTTGAAAGAATGCAATAGCGTGCATATACATATTATATATAATAAGCATATAAAATTAGCATTAAGATGAAAAAATATGTTCTCGACCTAAAGGTAGTTTCTGTTGAAGCGCTCAGCGATAAGCACGTTTTGATAAAGCTTACCGATGAAAAGCCTTTGCCGGAAATTTTGCCTGGCCAATTTGTAGAAGTAAAGGTAGAGCATTCGTCTACCACAATGCTTCGTCGTCCTATCTCCATTAATTATGTGGATCGTGAAAATAATCAGCTTTGGTTGCTTGTGGCAATGGTTGGAGATGGCACTCGTCAGCTCGGACAGTTGAAGGCCGGTGATTCTCTCAACTGTATGTTGCCTCTTGGTAATGGCTTTACAATGCCTTCTGAAAAGAGTCAGAAATTTCTGCTTGTTGGTGGTGGCGTAGGTGTAGCTCCACTTCTATATTTTGGTAAACTTATCAAGGATTTTGGAGCTGAGGTTGTGTTCCTGTTGGGAGCACGTTCTGCAAAAGATTTGCTTGAACTGAATGAATTTGCTAAGATCGGTAAGGTTTGTATTACTACCGAAGATGGTTCTGCGGGCGAAATAGGCTTTGTGACCAATCACTCCGTTTTAGAGAATGAGAAGTTTGATATGATTTCTACTTGTGGTCCTAAGCCGATGATGGTAAGCGTGGCTCGCTTTGCAAAGAAGGCAGATGTAGAATGTGAGGTCTCTCTGGAGAATAAGATGGCTTGCGGTGTTGGTGCTTGCCTCTGTTGTGTAGAGAAAACTACTGAAGGAAATCAGTGTGTTTGTAAGGATGGTCCTGTCATCAATATCAAAAAACTCACTTGGGATATTTAGTGAAGCAGGAAAATAAAGAATGAAGTTGCCTCTTGCTCTAACGGTGGGTGGGAAAAGTGAAGAAACTTTTTACATTAGAGTGGGAAACGGTATCGGAAAATCTTTGTTTTGTAAAAACATTTTTAATGATTATTAAAAGATTATGGCTGATTTAAGTGTAAATATAAAGGATTTGAAATTGAAGAATCCTGTGATGACTGCATCGGGTACTTTCGGCTACGGCTTGGAGTTTGCTGATTTTGTTCCATTAGAGGATATCGGTGGTATTATCGTTAAAGGTACAACTCTGGAACCTCGTGAGGGAAATGACTATCCACGTATGGCTGAAACACCTCAGGGAATGCTTAATTGCGTGGGACTTCAGAATAAGGGCGTAGATTATTTCTGCGAACATATCTATCCTCAGATAAAAGATATTGATACCAATATGATTGTGAATGTGAGTGGGCATTCGCCTGAAAGCTATGCAGAGTGTGCTGCGCGCATCAATGAACTGGAGAAGATTCCTGCTATCGAGCTGAATATCTCTTGTCCAAACGTGAAAGATGGCGGTATGGCATTCGGTGTTACTTGTGAAGGTGCCGCAAGCGTTGTGAAAGCTGTTAGAAAGGCATATCATAAGACGCTTATCGTGAAGCTTTCTCCTAACGTAACCAATATTGCTGATATTGCCCGTGCTGTAGAGGCAGAGGGCGCAGACTCTGTTTCACTTATCAATACTTTGATGGGTATGGCTGTTGATATTGAGAAGCGTCAGCCTTTGTTGAGTATTCGTACAGGCGGCTTGAGCGGTCCTTGCGTGAAACCTGTGGCTTTGCGTATGGTTTGGGATGTTGCGCATGCTGTGAAGATTCCTGTAGTTGGTTTGGGTGGTATACAGAATGCCAAGGATGCTATCGAATTCCTGATGTGTGGAGCAACGGCTATTGAGATTGGTACTGCCAATTTTGTTGATCCTGCGGTTACGAAGAAGGTAAAGGATGGCATTAATGAATGGCTTGATGCACACGGATGTGCTTCTGTTACCGAAATCATTGGTGCCATCTCGTAGTTTTTCACATTAATTATATAGAAGGATAATATGGATTTAAATGAGATGAATCCTGTGCTCTTGATTGCTACCCTGACTCAACAGATTGTGGAGCAGGAGAAGATAGCTGAGGCTGAAGTCGGAAATGCAGAAAACAAGACTGCCCTGAGTGAAAATCTTCTGAAGCGTGGGCGGCTGTTGATGCAGATGGGTGACAAGGAAGGAGCACAGAAGGATATGCAGCGATATCTGCAACTGAATCCTGAAAAGATAGAAGAGTTGACAGGTGAGTTTAAGGCAGAAGGTAGAGAACACTGTCATTAGACTCAGTTTCCGTCAGAAATGAGTAACAGGAATCTATTTTCTTCTGATAAAAATCTGCAAGCAATCAGTTTTTTCTGATAAAAATCTGCTGAAAAAAATGCTTTAGAACAGAAAATATAAGCAAAATTCAGAAAAAAGTGACAAATTGTTTGGTGGTGTCAGATAAAAGTGTTACTTTTGCAGTCGTAATATTAACAATTAAAATAATAAGACAATGAAGAAGTTGAACGCATACTTTTTTAGCTATTACTTTTACTTTGCAAGCGATTGTAAAGCGGGAAGTTGCGTGTAAATTTCAACTTAGGATATTAGATTCTTTGAAATCATCGAAACGGTCCCGCTCTATACAGAGTTGGACCGTTTTTCGTAAATGTTCTTAAGTAAACATTGGGTTAGAGATAAGAAACAAGGCAATGAAGAGAATAGCAATACAAGGAGAGTTGGGATCTTTCCACGACATCGCTGCCCATCAGTATTTCGAGGGTGAGCAGATAGAGCTGATATGTTGCGCCACTTTCGAAGGGGTGTTTGAGAATATCAAGCGCGATCCAACCGTGGTTGGTATCTGTGCCATAGAGAATACGATTGCGGGAAGTTTGCTTCACAACTATGAGTTGTTGCGGGAGAGCGGCACGACTGTTGTGGGAGAACATAAACTTCATATAGAGCATAGCATCTGCTGCTTGCCTGATGATGACTGGAGTTCCCTCCAGGAAGTTCATTCTCATCCTGTGGCTTTGATGCAGTGCGGTAAGTTTCTTGCCAATCATCCGGACTTAAAGGCTGTGGAAGCAGAGGATACTGCCGGATCTGCAGCTTATATAGCTCAGCATAAGGTGCATGGATGGGCTGCTATCTGTTCTGCCTATGCTGCCCACATGTATGGTATGAAGGTATTACAGGAGGAAATCCACGATAATCCGCACAACTATACCCGGTTCCTCGTGGTCTGCAATCCGCAGAAGGCGGCCCTGCTTCGTCCTGTCGAGAAAGCAAACAAGGCTAGTATCGTCTTCAGCTTACCTCATACTGAAGGATCGCTCTCCAAGGTACTCACCATTCTTAGTTTCTATGACATCAATCTGACGAAGATTCAGTCGTTGCCGAACATCGGACATGAATGGGAATATCTCTTCTATGTGGATCTTACCTATGATAATTTGACACGTTATCGCCAAAGTATTGATGCCATCACACCACTGGTAAAGGAAATCAAGGTCCTTGGTGAATACGAGGAGAAGGAATAGATTGAAATGAATAGTTAATAGTTGACAGTTAAGAATTAAAAATAAGAATTATGATACAACCAGCCAATAGAGTAACGGAAATACAGGAATACTACTTCAGTCGCAAGCTGAAGGAAGTGGCTAAGTTAAATGCCGAGGGCATGGACATTATCAGCCTTGCCATTGGAAGTCCAGACATGCCGCCTTCTAAGCAGACTATCGATAAGCTCTGCGAGGTAGCCAATAATCCTAACGCACATGGTTATCAGCCTACAGTGGGCATACCGGAATTGCGTAAGGCTATGGCTGGATTTTATAAGCGTTGGTATGATGTAGACCTTGACTGGGCTACGGAAATCCAGCCGCTTATCGGTAGCAAAGAGGGTATTCTGCACGTAACGCTTGCATTCTGCAATCCTGGTGATGAGGTACTCATTCCTAATCCAGGTTATCCAACCTATACAGCCATCAACAAGATTCTTGGAACCAAGATTACCTATTACGACCTGAGAGAGGACAACGGATGGCAGCCTGATTTCGATGCCCTGGAGAAGATGGACCTGAGCCACGTCAAGCTGATGTGGACCAACTATCCTAACATGCCGACAGGCGGTGTGGCGAAGCGCGAAACCTACGAAAAGCTGGTGGCATTCGCCCAGAAGCACAACATAGTGGTGGTGAACGACAACCCATATTCGCTCATCCTCAACGAGCACCCAATGAGCATCATGCAGGTGCCGGGAGCCAAGGACTGCTGCATCGAGTTCAATTCCCTGAGCAAGAGCCACAACATGCCAGGCTGGCGTGTGGCGATGATTTCGAGCAATAAGACATTTATTTCTTGGATTCTGAAAGTGAAGAGCAATATCGATAACGGATCCTTCCGTGGTATCCAACTTGCTGCAGCTGAAGCTATGCTCAATAATACTGATGAGTGGCATCGTGAGAATAATATTGCTAATTATCGCCGTCGCCGTGATATTGCAGAAGAAATCATGAAGGTGCTCGATTGCAAATTTGATCCTAATCAGGTGGGAATGTTCCTCTGGGGTAAGATATCCGAGAAGTATACAGAGGTCGAAGATCTCACTGAGAAGATTCTCCATGAGGCTCGTGTGTTTATCACACCAGGATTTATCTTCGGAAGTAATGGCAAGCGATATATCCGTATCAGCCTCTGTGCCAAGGATGAAAAAATGAAGGAGGCATTGGAAAGAATTAAAAAAGTATTTGAATCATAAGAACATAAAAATATACGACTATGGAATTAGAATTAGAACCATTGAATTTTCCTAGTGACCAGGAACGCCCTTGTATCATTGCAGGTCCATGCTCTGCAGAGACAGAAGAGCAAGTGATGACTACCGCAAAACAGTTGGCAGCTAAGGGTTGCCACATGTTCCGCGCAGGTGTTTGGAAGCCACGTACCAAACCAGGAGGTTTCGAGGGAAATGGCGAGGTTGCTTTACCTTGGATGAAGCAGGTAAAGGAGGAGACTGGTATGTTCACTGCTACTGAGGTGGCTACTCCTGAGCATGTAGAGCTCGCCTTGAAATATGGAATCGACATTCTCTGGGTAGGTGCACGTACATCTGCCAACCCATTTGCCATGCAGGCTCTTGCTGATAGCTTGAAGGGCGTGGATGTACCGGTATTGGTAAAGAATCCTGTTAATCCAGACCTCGAACTTTGGATTGGTGCTCTCCAGCGTATTAATCAGGCTGGCATCAAGAAGCTTGGTGCTATCCACCGTGGTTTCTCAAGTTTCGATAAGAAAATTTATCGTAATCTTCCAATGTGGCAGATTCCAATAGAATTGCACCGTCGCCTGCCTCAGTTGCCTATCATTTGTGATCCTAGCCATATCGGTGGTCGTCGCGATTTGATAGCTCCTCTTTGCCAGCAGGCAATGGACTTAGGTTTTGATGGTCTTATCGTTGAAAGCCATTGCAATCCTGACGATGCATGGAGTGATGCTAAGCAGCAGGTTACTCCAGAAATCCTGGATTACATTTTGAGTCTGCTCGTTGTTCGTGATGAGCATTACTCTACTGAGGGCTTACATCAGTTGCGTGGCCAGATTGATGAGTGTGACAACCAGTTGATGGATCTCTTGGCTAAGCGTATGCGTATATGCCGTGAGATTGGTACTTACAAGAAGGAGCATAATATGACTATCGTTCAGACTAATCGTTATAATGAGATTCTGGATAAGAGAGGTGCTCAGGCTTCTCTCTGTGGTATGAGTCCTGAGTTTGCTGCTCAGATTTTTGAGCACATTCACGAAGAGAGTGTTCGTCAGCAGTTGGAAATTTTGAATCAGAAGTAAATTAAGTGAAGAGTGAAGAACGAAGAGTGGAGAATCCAAATGCTTTGAGGGCTTGGGTTCTTTGCTGTAGTTTTTTCGTTTAAACAAATGATGCTGTAGAATTCTTTGTTCATCACTCTTCACTCTTCACTTGAAAAATATGAGAATATTAATCATGGGAGCAGGAAAGATGGGAAGTTTCTTCATCGACCTGCTCAGCTTTGATCACGAGGTGGCAGTTTTCGAGAAGGATGCCAAGCGTCTGCGTTTCACATATAACTGCTACCGCTTTACTAAAATGGAGGAGATAGAGATGTTCCGTCCTGAGCTTGTCATCAATGCTGTGACGGTAAGATACACTCTTTCTGCCTTTGAAGAGGTGTTGCCACATCTCTCTCACGACTGTATCATTTCGGATATTGCATCTGTAAAGACTGGTTTGCAGGAATTCTATGAAAAGAGTGGTTTCCGATTTGTGAGTACGCACCCGATGTTTGGTCCTACTTTCGCCAATTTGAATCAGCTTTCTGAAGAGAATGCCGTTATTATCAAAGAGGGTGACTATATGGGTAAAATCTTCTTTAAGGATCTGTATCAGAAGTTGGGATTGAGTCTTCATGAATATACTTTTGATGAGCATGACCAGACGGTGGCTTATTCGTTGAGTATTCCTTTTGTAAGTACTTTCGTATTTGCTGCGGTTATGAAACATCAGGATGCACCTGGTACAACCTTCAAGCGTCACATGCAGATTGCCAAGGGGGTATTGAACGAGGATGATTATCTGTTGCAGGAAATTCTCTTCAACCCATATACTAGTGGTCAGGTAGCACAGATTCGCGAGGAGCTCGCTGAATTGATTGATATCATCGATCATAAGGATGCCAAACGCATGAAGGTTTTCCTCACAAAGATTAGAAATCATGTGAAGGAAGATATTGAAATCAAGAAATCATAATAGTTAATTATAATAAGTCTTATAGGGAGTCTTGTATGGGAATATTGGACTCTCTTTTTTTTAAAAAAAAGATTGTAAAACATTAAAGAAGAGTAGTAATGGACGAACAGACAAGTCAGAAAGGAATAGATATGAATGAGCAGCAAACTCAGGTTGATACCTCTGCCGCTTTTCAGGTTGTAAACGAGGGCTTCTCTACCCGTGAGGCGATAGAGGAAGCCAAACGTTGCCTTCACTGCAAGATTCCGCAGTGTAAGAAGGGATGTCCTATTGAAAACGACATTCCTGACTTTGTGCATGAACTCTCTATGGGTAACATGGGTGCTGCAATGAGTATCCTCAATGCAAAAACAAATCTGCCTGCTATCTGCGGACGTGTATGCCCTCATGAGAAGCAGTGCCAAGGTCATTGTGTGCTGGGAAAGAAGGGTAAGCCTGTACAGATAGGAAAACTGGAACAGTTTGTTGCTGATTTTGATACGAAGATGAAACTTTCCCGTGAACGCTTGCCACAGAAGACCCGTGGTCGTATAGCTGTCATTGGTTCTGGTCCTGCAGGTTTGACTGTTGCGGGCGATTTGGCTCGTCAGGGTTTTAATGTTACTATTTTTGAGAGACAGGCAGAGCCGGGAGGAGTCTTGATGTATGGTATTCCTGAGTATCGTTTGCCTAAGAGCGTTGTACGTGATGAGATCAGTAAGATTGAGGCATTGGGTGTTCAGTTTATTACCAACTGTATGGTAGGTGAGAACAATGTTACGATAGACAGTCTTTTCCGTGCAGGCTATGATGCCATCTTTATGGGAACAGGTACCAGTGTACCTCAAAATATGGATTCCACTCCAGGTTCAAACCTTCACGGTGTCAGCCAGAGTACATATTTCCTGCACAATGTAAATGCCTATAACGAAGGAGCTTTGACTCGTGATATGGTGCCTTTGCGTGATGGAGAAAGGGTTGGTGTGATTGGTGGTGGTAATGTGGCTATGGATGCTGCTCGTACTGCCATTCGTCTCGGTGCTGATGTAACCGTGCTTTATCGTAAGACGCAGGAAGAGATGCCTGCCATCAAAAGTGAGTATGAGGAAGCGCTCAAGGAAGGGGTGAAATTTGAGTGGAAGACCACCGTTGAAGCTTTCCTCAAAGGTAAAAATGGCCGTCTTGGAAGTTGTGTATTGAATACTCCTGAGGGCGAAAGAGTTGAAAAGTTCGATCGTATTTATCTGGCCATTGGTTCGAGACCTGCCAACCGTATTGTGTCTACTACTGAGGGTATAGAGGTAGATGAGAAGGGATACGTAAAGGTGGTGGAGCGTCCTTTCGGTATGACAACCCGTCGCGGTGTTTTTGCCGGAGGTGATGTGGTCCACCGTCCTCAGACTGTTGTCTTGGCAATGAAAGCAGCCAAGGAAGTGGCACAGGGTATCGCTCAGTATGTGGATGCCATCAAGTTGCTTGAAGAGGCTAAGCGTATTGAGAAGCAGGGTATTGCAGAATAAATCCCTTATTTGCAGACTGGCGACTCTGGTATATTTTATAGGGGCACCTTTGTTTCTTTGATAGAGACTGAGATGTCCCTATATTTTTTATAGTTCTCATCAATTTGCTAGCATTACTTCCCTCCCCGTTGGGATAGGAATATCATTCTCTTTGAATGACGCTGCAAAGATACGAAATCTGAAAACGCTACTTCATACTTCCTCATACTTTCTCACACTTAGATTATGGTTCACCGAGAAAAAAGAGCAGGACGCTTCCTGTTTGGTATTACTTCTTATCTCCATGCTGCTTTTGAAGTATAAGTATCATACTTATGAGGTGAAAGTGACATACTTATGGGATGAAAGTATCATACTTAGTCCTCGACAGTAACCGCAGGGCGTTTTTTGCAAATCTGAACTCTGAATGCTGAATACTGAAAAAAAACTGCGTTAAATATGTGTTAAATATATAGTGTAACTATTTATATATCATTTCTTTATATTCTTTCTTGCTCGCGCTGTATATCAAAGATGTAAAACCGATAAGTTCAGCTTCAGATGTTCAGAAATCTGTTACGAAAATAAAAAAAAGAGGATTTACTCTTTAAATGAACTTAAACTTCTTAAGGAAATCTAAGGAGTATCAGATTTTATCATTACTTTTGTATTTAAAAGAACAACATAAAGCAAAGATATTTGCTACGAACAATGAAAAGATAAAAACTGAGGAAATAAACATGAAACGAATGATATTGATTTTTGTAGTATTGCTTGCTATGATAGGGCAGGTTGCCTATGCGCAGAAGACATGTGTCATCGCATCGGCAGAAGATCATGTGCCTATCCGTGAAGCACTTATCCATACCAACAACAATCATTGGGCGAGAACCGATTATCGGGGCTATTGGACGATGCGCTACCAGTTTGACTCTGCAACAGTATCTAAACCTGGTTATGTGAAGGCAACTATTCGATACAAGGAATTGCCTGATACAGTGTTTCTCTTACCGGAAGCCAAGCAGTTGGGTGAGGTAACCGTTTGGGGCAAGAACCAGGAAAACGTCGGCAAGGTGAAGAGCCAGGCCTGCCAGGAAGCTGTGGAGGCAGGCAGAAATGCCGCACTGGGACATACCCGTCTGGTAGGCTTCGACCTGGGCAACATGATGGACAGTCAGGGGCGTCGCGACCAGAAACATCTGAAGGAGGCCAGGAAGGTGTTCTCGAAGATGGAAAACAAGGATCCGCTCATCAATGCCTACGAAAAAGCTACGGGAAAGAAGTATGAACTGAATAATCCTATCAATCTGAGCGCTAACAAGAAAGAAACTTTGGAAAAGCAGGATGAGACCAAGCAGGAATCATCAGAGAAAATGCTTCCAAATGTTCAAAATGAAGCAAAAGAGCAAGAAAATGAAAAATAATTGAGATTGAGTTGGCTTTCTCGGAAAAAGTTCGTAACTTTGTGCCCGAAATAAAAAAGTACAATTAAGAACATGTTTGAAAATTTAAGTGATAGATTAGAACGTTCCTTCAAAATCTTGAAGGGTGAAGGTAAGATTACCGAAATCAATGTAGCTGAGACTATGAAGGATGTGCGCCGCGCACTCCTCGATGCCGATGTCAACTATAAAGTGGCAAAGGAATTTACCAACAAGGTGAAGGAAAAGGCGCTCGGTATGAATGTGTTGACAGCAGTGAAGCCTGGTCAGTTGATGGTGAAGCTGGTTCATGATGAACTTGCAGAACTCATGGGTGGAGAAGAGGCTCCATTGAAGCTCGAAGGTCATCCTGCCATCATCCTCATGAGCGGTCTTCAGGGTTCTGGTAAAACTACATTCAGCGGCAAGCTTGCCAATATGCTTAAGACAAAGAAAGGTAAAAAGCCATTGCTCGTTGCCTGCGACGTTTACCGTCCTGCTGCTATCCAGCAGCTCCATGTTGTGGGTGAACAGGTTGGTGTTCCTGTATATAGTGAGTCTGATAATAAGGATGTATGTATTATTGCCGACCATGCTATCCAGCAGGCAAAGACCAATGGCAATGACGTGGTTATCGTCGATACTGCCGGTCGTCTTGCTATCGATGAGCAGATGATGAATGAGATCAGTAATCTCAAGAATCATCTTCATCCTGATGAAACTCTCTTTGTCGTTGACTCAATGACTGGTCAGGATGCTGTCAATACAGCCAAGGAGTTTAATGACCGTCTTGATTTCAATGGTGTTGTATTGACCAAGCTTGATGGTGATACCCGTGGTGGTGCTGCCCTCAGTATCCGTACAGTAGTTACCAAGCCTATCAAGTTTATCGGTACCGGTGAGAAGATGGAGGCTATTGATGTGTTCCATCCTGCCCGTATGGCAGACCGTATTCTCGGAATGGGTGACGTTGTATCTCTCGTAGAGCGTGCGCAGGAGCAGTTCGACTTGGAAGAGGCAAAGAAGTTGGAGAAGAAGATTCGCAAGAATCAGTTTGATTTCAACGACTTCTACAATCAGATTCAGCAGATCAAGAAGATGGGTAACATCAAGGACTTGGCAGCCATGATTCCTGGTGTGGGCAAGGCTATCCGCGATGTTGATATTCCTGAAGATGCTTTCAAGGGCATCGAGGCTATCATTCTGAGTATGACTCCTAAGGAGCGTACCAATCCAGCTATCCTCAATACCTCTCGTCGTCAGCGTATTGCAAAGGGTTCGGGTACTAATATCCAGGAAGTGAACAAGCTTATCAAGCAGTTCGATCAGACTCGCAAGATGATGCAGATGATGACAGGCAACAAGATGGCTCAGATGATGAGCCGTATGAAGGGTATGCCAGGTATGCCTAAGATGCCAGGAATGTAAGAGTAAGTACAATCATAATCATAATTTCAAATGCAACTACTAGACGGAAAGGCGACAGCAGCCGCCATTAAAGAACAGATAGCCCAGGAGGTAGCCCAGATTGTGGCTAACGGAGGAAAGCAGCCACATCTGGCTGCAATTCTTGTGGGCCATGACGGAGGTAGCGAGACCTATGTGAAGAACAAGGTCTTGGCGTGTGAAAAATGTGGATTTAAGTCGACCCTTATCCGCTATGAAGAAGATGTAACTGAGGAGGAGTTGCTGGCTTGTGTAGACAACCTGAATCATGATGACGATGTTGATGGCTTCATCGTGCAGTTGCCTCTGCCTAAGCACATTGATGAGCAGAAGGTTACGATGGCAATAGATTACCGCAAGGATGTGGATGGTTTCCATCCGGTCAATGTGGGAAGAATGGCTATTGGTTTGCCTTGCTTTATCTCTGCTACGCCACTTGGCATTCTCACTTTGCTGCAGCATTATCAGATAGAAACAAGTGGCAAGAAGTGTGTCATCCTAGGCAGAAGCAACATCGTGGGCAAACCAATGGCTCAGTTGATGATGCAGAAGCAATATGGTGATTCTACAGTTACTGTATGTCACTCTCATTCAGCTCATTTGAAAGAGGAGTGCCTTGAGGCTGATATCATTATTGCTGCTATTGGCAGACCGGATTTTGTTACGGCAGATATGGTCAAGCCAGGAGCTGTTGTGATAGATGTGGGTACAACTCGTGTGCCTGATGCTACACGTAAGAGCGGTTTCCGCTTGAATGGTGATGTGAAATTTGATGAGGTGGCAGAGAAATGTTCGTTCATTACTCCTGTACCAGGTGGCGTAGGACCGATGACGATTTGTTCTTTGATGAAGAATACGCTCGCTGCCGGCAAGAAGGAATATTACCAATAATCAATTATTGATAAGATATTGGATTAGTAAATATCTCGATTTTATGAGGCAGGGCGCAGGAATGTATCCTGCCTTTTTTGCATGCAAAAATAATTAATAACAAAAAATGAAGAAAACAAAGTATTTGCTTTTTTCTGCGGTTTTGCTTGCCTCGATGCAATCTGTTGCGCAGAATCCAATCAATGATAATCCTGCTTATTCTATAGTAGGCAAGGACTCAACATGTCAAGTTTTCATATATTCACCTGCTGAGAATCAGGGACTGCATCTTGCTTATTTCACAGATGATGAGCGCTGGGTAGATGTAGGACAGTTATGCGCCAGTGATTTTGGCCCATGGGGGAGCGAGAAGAAAATGTATCGTCCTTTTGTGATGAAGGCAAATGATGGAACCTGGCGTGCACTTTGGAGCGTCAATAGCCGTTCGCCTCAATTTGCTGTAGCATATTCGGAAGATCTGGTTACTTGGCGTCCACAGGATTATCCTATCATGAAAGAGAAGGGTATCACGGATGTAGCTGCTTATCAGATGGATGATGGTACTTTTGATATCTATCTGAAGACTGCTAAGGGGAAACGATATGTTCATGCCGATAGGAATTTCCGTACTTTTGAGGAGGATTCGCTCGAAGCTGCTGCAGATGATATTCTCTGGCAGCGGGATACTGCAACCATCAATGGAAAACGATATGAAGGCAACGACTTTGAGATTCCGGCTGTTCATCTTGATTATATCCGTTCCTGGCATAAGGCTCTCGCTGAAGAGAATCGGGAGAACAGCCGGAAGTTGCCCCACAATGAGGCTGAGCTTCAGGCATATCTGAAGGAAAAGGGTACTGAGTTGGGAAGTGGTAGTGAAGTGACCGCTCAGCTTCATGTCAAGCCTCAGAAGTCGTATCGTATCTCTGATAAACTGATAGGTATCTTCTTTGAAGACATCAGTAGGGCTGCCGATGGTGGTCTATGTGCTGAGCTGCTTCAGAATGGTGATTTCGAATATAATGGTGAGAAAAAAGGGTGGAATGCCACTACTGCCTGGATGGGTGTTGAACTTTCGCCTTCTACCGGTGATAAGAATGCTCCTGCCCGAATTTCTACGGAAAATGGCGTGAGCAAGAATAATTCTCATTTTGTCATGGTGGGTTCTACTCCTATATATAATATAGGTTGGGAAGGTATTCCTATCAAGCGTGGTGCTGCTTACAATGTGGGGCTGTATGCCCGATGTGTCGATGGAAAGAAAAAGCAGCTTACCGTGGCGCTTGTCGATAAGGAAGGACTTCCTATGGCTCAGGCTAAGATGAAGATACAAGGTACTGAATGGGGAGAATATAAAGCCCAACTCATCGTCACAGACAAATATAAAGGTGATTTAGGTGATGGCAAGGATATCCGGTTTGCCATTATCCCGAAGGGTGAGGAAAAGGTGGCCGTTGACCTTGTGAGTCTGATGCCGCAAGATACCTATAAAGGGCATGGATTGAGAAAAGACTTAGCTGAGACCATCGCAGAATTGAATCCACGCTTTGTCCGTTTTCCAGGCGGATGTATGCTTCACGGACAGGGCTTGGAGAATATTTATCATTGGAAGGAAAGCGTAGGTCCGCAGAAAGACCGTAAGCCTGCACGCAATATATGGAATTATCATCAGACTCGTAAGCTGGGATTTTTCGAGTATTTTCAGTGGTGTGAAGATATGGGCGCAGAGCCTCTGCCTGTATTAGCTGCAGGCGTACCTTGTCAGAATTCTCAGCCTAATACTGATGGAATCTGTGGTCAGCAGGGAGGAATCCCAATGTCGGAGATGCCGCAGTATGTTCAGGATGTGCTCGACTTGGTGGAGTGGGCGAATGGCGACCCTGCTACATCAAAGTGGGCTAAGATGAGAGCCGATGCAGGTCATCCTGCTTCTTTCAATCTGAAGATGGTGGGAATCGGTAATGAGGATTTGATTTCAACAGATTTCGAGAAGCGCTATTTGATGATATGTAAAGCTTTGAAGGAGAAGCATCCTGAGATAGAAGTTATAGGTACGGTAGGTCCATTCCATTACCCATCTTCTGATTATATTGAGGGGTGGAAGATTGCCAAGGAGAATAAGCAATGGATTGATGCGGTGGATGAACATTACTACGAGAAGCCGGGATGGTTCATCAATCATCAGGACTACTACGATAACTACGACCGCAAGGCACCGAAGGTTTATTTGGGCGAATATGCTGCCAATGGTAATAATGAGTTAGACCGGGCTTTGGCAGAGGGCATCCATCTCTGCAATGTAGAGCGCAATGCCGATGTGGTAGAGATGACCTCTTATGCACCATTGCTTTGCAAAAACGGTTACAGCAATTGGAATCCGGACATGATTTACTTCGACAACTCTGAGAAGATTCGTCTTACCGAAAGCTATAAGATGCAGAAAATGTTTGGCCAGCATGCAGGTGATACCTATGTTGTTTCTGAACTGAATTTGTCTGCAGCCTTGAAGCGTTATGTAGGTACCAGCGTGGTAAAGGATTCTAAAACCGGTAAGACCTGGCTCAAGGTGGTGAATGCATTGCCACGTACACTCAAGCTTCAGATCAGTGGTCTTGGTGACAAGGTAGTAGAAGTTAAGGGACGTTCTGCCCAGGTTTTTGAATTATAGTTTTTTATCAGATAACAAAAAGTATCCGCGGAATGCATGAATATTGCAGGATTTCATGTATTCCGTGGATTTTTGATTGCACAATTCTATATAAATGTGCTATTCTATAATAAATCGTAAGCAATTTATTGTATTTTCTAACAAAAAATAGCGTTATTTTGAAAGTTTATGCGAAATTAGTTGGTTATTACATAAATTCTCTGTATCTTTGCACTCAATTATAGAATCTGGAGCATTTTGAAGGCTCTTTTTTATGATATTGAATAGAAATTTAGATAAGAAAGATATGAAACATCCATTAAGAAGTAGCGTCTGTACTGAAGGCAGAAGAATGGCGGGTGCCCGAGCTCTTTGGGTAGCTGCAGGTATGAAACACGAGCAGTTTGGTAAACCAATTATTGCTATCGTGAACAGCTTTACACAGTTTGTTCCTGGTCATACTCATCTTCATGAAATTGGTCAGATTGTCAAGAAGGAAATTGAGGCAATGGGTTGCTATGCAGCCGAATTCAATACCATCGCTGTAGACGACGGTATCGCTATGGGTCACGACGGAATGCTCTATTCCCTCCCAAGTCGCGATATCATTGCTGATTCTGTGGAATATATGGTGAATGCTCACAAGGCTGATGCTATGATTTGCATCTCTAACTGTGATAAGGTAACTCCAGGTATGTTGATGGCTTCTATGCGTCTGAACATCCCTACCGTATTCTGTTCTGGAGGTCCGATGGAAGCCGGTCGCTGGAAGGGGGAGAATGCCGACTTGATTACAGCTATGATTAAGGGTGCTGATACCAGCGTGAGTGATGAGGAGATGAAGCAGATTGAGCAGTGCGCTTGCCCTGGTTGCGGTAGTTGTTCTGGTATGTTTACTGCCAATTCCATGAACTCTCTTACTGAGGCTATCGGCTTGAGTCTTCCTGGCAATGGTACTATTCTCGCTACTCACAAGAACCGCATAGAACTCTTCAAGGCTGCGGCCCGTCAGGTTGTGAAGAATGCCTATGCTTATTATGAGGATGGTGATGAGAGTGTATTGCCACGTAATATTGCTACCCGTGATGCATTCCTCAATGCCATGACTCTTGATATTGCTATGGGTGGTAGTACCAATACCGTGCTCCATCTTTTGGCTGTAGCTCAGGAAGCTGGTGCTGACTTCAAGATGGAAGATATCGACCAATTGAGCCGTAAGGTGCCTTGCCTCTGTAAGTTGGCGCCTAATACTCAGAAGTATAGTGTGCAGGAATGCAACCGAGCCGGTGGTATCTTGGGTATCCTGAACGAACTTAACAAGGGCGGTTTGATTAATGGTGCTGTAAAGCGCGTGGATGGTAAGACACTCGATGAACAGATGAAGAAGTATGATATTACTGGTGCTGAGATTGATCCTGAGGCAGACCGCATCTATCATTCTGCTCCTGGCAGAAAATTCTCTACTCAGATGGGAAGTCAGGATGCACAGTGGGAAAGTCTTGATACAGATAGAGAGAATGGTTGTATCCGTGATCTCGAACATGCTTATACCAAGGATGGTGGTCTTGCTGTTCTCTTTGGTAATATCGCACAGAATGGTTGTGTTGTGAAGACTGCTGGTGTGGATCCTGTGCTTTGGCATTTCGAGGGTCCAGCAGTATGCTTCGATTCTCAGGAAGATGCCTGCGAGGGTATCCTTGGTGGTAAGGTGAACTCTGGTGATTGTGTGGTCATCACACACGAAGGTCCTAAGGGTGGACCAGGTATGCAGGAGATGCTTTACCCTACCTCTTATATCAAGAGCCGTCATCTCGGAAAGGAATGTGCCCTTATTACTGATGGTCGTTTCTCTGGTGGTACATCTGGTTTAAGTATTGGTCACATCAGTCCAGAGGCAGCTGCCGGTGGAAACATCGGTAAGATTAAGGATGGTGATATCATCGTCATTGATATTCCTAGCCGTTCTATTAATGTGAAGCTCTCTGAAGAGGAATTGGCAGCTCGCCCTCAGCAGCCTCTGAAGCGTAATCGCGTGGTAAGCAAGGCTTTGCGTGCATACGCACAGAGCGTAAGTTCGGCTGATAAGGGTGGTGTAAGAATCATCGATTAATTTTTTAAGCTGAAAAATAAAAAAGATAGTTTGAATTATTCTGAGAGAATTTTGGGATTTCTTTCACGGAAATTCCTGTTCTCTTATCATTTTTATATATTAGATAAATGGCAAAAGAAGTAATAACAGGAGCTGAAGCCTTGATGCGCTCACTGCATAACGAAGGGGTTAAGACCATCTTCGGTTATCCTGGTGGCAGCATCATGCCAGTGTTTGATGCACTGTATGGTTACACGAGAGGAGAGAAGAAGATGTTTGATCACATCTTGGTACGTCATGAGCAGGCTGCTGCTCACGCTGCACAGGGCTATGCCCGAGTCAGTGGCGAAGTGGGCGTGACTCTCGTGACCAGTGGTCCTGGAGCAACTAATACTCTTACCGGTATTGCTGATGCCATGATGGATTCTACACCAATCGTGGTTATTGCCGGACAGGTAGGTGTAGGGGCTTTGGGTACCGATGCCTTCCAGGAGGTAGACTTAGTGGGTGTTACCCAGCCAATCTCTAAATGGGCTTATCAGATTCGTCGTCCAGAGGATGTTGCCTGGGCTATAAGTCGTGCGTTTTATATCGCTCGCAGTGGTCGTCCTGGTCCTGTAGTGCTCGATTTTACTAAGAATGCTCAGGTTGCAACCTGTGAGTGGGAGCCAGTAAAATGTGAAAAGGTTACATCTTATAATCCATATCCAAAGATTGATGAGAAGTCTGTAGCTGAGGCTGCAGAACTTATCAATCAGGCAAAGAAGCCTTTTGCTCTTGTAGGACATGGTGTTGAATTGGGTGGTGCACATAATGAATTGGTTGAGTTTTTGGAGAAAGCTGATATTCCGGCAGGCCGCACCTTGCTCGGTCTCTCTGCTCTTCCTAGCAATCACCCCCTCAATATGGGTATGCTTGGTATGCATGGTTCTTATGCTACCAACATGAAGACCCAGGAATGCGATGTGCTCATTGCTATCGGTATGCGTTTTAGTGATCGTATTACCGGTGTTCCTTCCAAGTATGCCAAGCAGGCTAAAATCATCCATCTGGATATTGATAAGGCTGAAATCGACAAGGTAATCAAAACCGATGTTGCTGTTGTTGGTGACTGTAAGCAGACCTTGCCAGCTATCACTCGTCTTTTGAATAAGAATGTTCATCGTGAATGGAGAGATTCTTTTGAGGAATATCGTCAGCAGGAACAGGAAAAGGTGATAGAGAAGGATATTCATCCTACAGAGGGACCTCTCTTGATGGGTGAGGTTACCAATGTGGTGACAGAAGCTACTCATAATGAGGCTGTTCTCGTAAATGATGTAGGTCAGAACCAGATGATTTCCAGCCGTTACTTCAAGTTTACAAAGAAGTTGAGTATTGTAACCAGTGGCGGTTTCGGAACCATGGGCTTCGGCCTTCCTGCTGCTATCGGTGCTACTTTCGGTGCTCCAGATAGAACAATCTGCTGTTTCTTTGGTGATGGTGGATTCCAGATGAATATTCAGGAGTTGGGTACTATCATGGAACAGCAGGCTCCTGTAAAGATGATTCTCTTGAACAACAATTACTTGGGTAATGTCCGACAGTGGCAAGACTTGATGTTTGAGGGGCGCCATTCTTTCACCCGTATGCTGAATCCTCATTATGAGGAGATAGCCAAGGCTTATGGTATCCCTTATGATGTAGTTATCGACCGTAAGGATCTCAAGGCAAAGGTAGAGAAGATGATAGCCACCAAGGGACCATACCTTTTGGAGTGTGCCATCAAGGAGAATGAGGACATCGTACCGATGACCCTACCTGGTAAGAGTGTAGAAGAAATGCAGCTTGAACTTAACTATTAAGATGTAGCTTAGCTTCACTATTAAAAGAAAAGGACAATGGAGAATAATAACGAAAAGAAATTATATACACTGCTCGTTTACTCAGAAAATATTGCGGGTATTCTGAATCAGATTACCGCAGTATTTACTCGTAGACAGGTTAATATTGAGAGCTTGAATGTTTCAGCCAGTAGCATTAAGAACATTCATAAGTATACTATTACCGTATGGAGTGATCCTGAGCAGATAGAGAAGATCAACAAGGCCATTGAGAAGAAAATCGATGTTGTGAAGAGTAATTACTATACCGATGATCAGATTTTCATTCATGAGGTGGCTCTCTTCAAGATCTCTACTCCTATTTTGTTAGAGAACCCAGAGGTTTCGCGTACCATTCGTAAGCATGATGCGCGTATGATGGAGGTTAATCCTACTTACAGTACTGTGCTCTTGGCGGGATTGACAGAGGATATTACCGATCTTTTCCATCAGCTTAATAGTTATGATTGCCTGTTGCAGTATACTCGTAGCGGACGAATTGCTGTAACAAGAAGTTTTGATGAGCCAATTTCTGACTATTTGAAGCAGAATGCAGAAGATTAAATGATAAGAATTGGGTCCTTTGTTTTCCTGCAAGTAAAATGTAGGGAAACAAGGGACTTTTCTTATTATAAGTATAGTTTTTAGCAAGCTGTTTTCTTCTTAATATATAATATAAGGTGTACTTTATATATAATAAGGTGTAAAATAGCTTGAAATTTTTAGTACGGGAAAATTAATTTAAAGATCTAGTAAAATGAAACCAGAATTATTAAGTAAAGTAGGACGATACGAGTTTTTGGCAGAACCATTCCATTGTGATTTTTCCAGCCATCTTTTTATGGGACATTTGGGCAATCATCTGCTCAATGCAGCCGATTTTCATAGTAATGACCGTGGGTATGGAATGAATTATCTGATGTCTCGTCACAAAACATGGGTGCTTAGCCGTCTGGCTGTAGAAATGACAGAGATGCCAAAGTCTTATGATAAGTTTTTCGTAGAGACTTGGGTTGAGAATGCTATGAAGTATTTCACTGCCCGTGATTTCAAAATCTGTGGAAAGGTAGATGCTTCTTCTGCGGATATAGAAGAAAAAATCTATGGTTATGGTAAGAGTGTCTGGGCAATGATAGATACTGATACCCGACAGCCTGTTGATATTTTCAGCATCAATGATGGACTCATCAAAGAATATATTGATGAAGAAACGCTATGTCCAATAGATGCCAGCTCAAGAGTTAAGATGAGTAAGGATGCGAAATTGGTGCGCACAATCAATACTTATTACAATGATGTAGACGTGAATGGACACATCAATTCGGTGAAATATATAGAACATATCCTCGATCTCTTTGATTTGGATTATTACAGAATTCACTTTTTGCAACGATTCGAGGTTGCTTATGTGGCAGAAAGTCATCAAGGTGACCAACTTAATTTCTATTTGGAAAAAACAAATGAGGAGGAAAAATGCGAAGAATATTGCATAAAAATAACAAAAATAAGTAAAAATAGCTCTGAAGAGGTGGAAATCGTAAGAAGTAAAGTAAAATTTGTAAAAAAATGAAAGAAAAATTTGGTGATTTCATGAGAATTTCTTACCTTTGCAGTCGAAAATAAAAAATAACCCCAGAGCCGCTATCTTGGATAGGTGGTGGACGGATCAAACAGGCTCTCTTTGGATAAGAATACAGCTCGCATCCGTATGGACAAGTATAACCCGCGGCTCCACAAATGGCAAGCCGCACAAAAAGTAAATTACAATTATGGCAGAAATGAATTTCGGTGGCGTAATGGAAACAGTTGTCACCAGTCATGAATTTTCATTGGAGAAAGCACGTGAAGTATTGAAGAACGAAACTATCGCAGTTATCGGTTATGGTATCCAGGGTCCTGGTCAGGCATGTAACCTTCGCGATAATGGTTTCAACGTCATCGTCGGACAGCGTCAGGGTAAGACCTACGAGAAGTGTTTGAAGGACGGTTGGGTACCTGGCAAGACTTTGTTCTCTATCGAGGAGGCAGCAGAGAAGGGTACTATTATCTGTATGTTGCTTTCTGATGCCGGTCAGATTGCTTGCTGGCCAAAGATTAAGCCATACCTCACACCAGGTAAGACTTTGTATTATTCACATGGTTTCGCTATCAACTGGAGCGATCGCACAGGCGTTGTTCCACCTAAGGATATTGATGTAATCATGGTTGCTCCTAAGGGTTCTGGTACTTCTCTCCGCACTATGTTCTGCGAAGGTCGTGGTTTGAACTGCTCTTATGCTGTATACCAGGATGCATCTGGCAAGGCAGAGGATAAGACTATTGCATTCGGTATCGGTATCGGTGCTGGTTATTTGTTTAAGACTACATTCCAGCGTGAGGCTACTTCTGACCTTACTGGTGAGCGTGGCTCTTTGATGGGTGCTATCGAGGGTCTCTTGGAGGCTCAGTATGATGTTCTCCGTGAGAATGGTCACTCTCCATCTGAGGCATTCAACGAGACAGTTGAGGAGTTGACTCAGAGCCTTGGCCCTCTCTTCGGTGCTAAGGGTATGGATTGGATGTATGCTAACTGTTCTACAACAGCTCAGCGTGGTGCTCTTGATTGGGCTCCTCGTTTCCGTGAGGCCATCAAGCCTGTTATGGAGTGGTTGTATTACTCTGTTAAGACTGGTAATGAGGCTCAGATTTCTATCGACAAGAACTCTCAGGCTGATTACCGTGAGAAGTTGAACGCAGAACTTGAGGCTATGCGCAACAAGGAAATGTGGCAGGCTGGTGTTACTGTACGTAAACTTCGCCCTGAGAACAACTAATTTTTTTCTCGTACATAATGTTTAAAAGGGAACGGTCCGTGATGGGTCGTTCCCTTTTTTATTGTTTTTAAATGTTTTCTCAATCTTTCAAATTTGCTCTTGTTGTTTTTTCTGATTTAGAATCTCAATTAATTCTTTCCTAACCAAAAGTCGAATTTGTCTGTTATGACGATATTTTCTGCTATTAATGATCTCACAGCCTTGTTGATCATCTGAGTTGGAGCTTTGATTAGTCTTAACTCTTGTATATCATGTATTTGTTTATCTGAAAGCATATTCAGTATCTGTTCTGATATGTTGTTTAATTCGTCATCTATATTGCGGGATTTACTGTTTTCCTGGCAAACATCACAATGTCCACAGTCTTTTCGGGTTTCTTCACCGAAGTAGCGTAGAAGTTGTCTGGAGCGGCAAACAATATCATTATTGGCATAAGTGATAACGCTTTTAATGCGTTTGGTATATTGTTCTTTTCTATCTTCCCATACAGATTTCGGTATGATGATGCGGTTGCCATCTTCTCTTTGTCTAGTATAGGTGATATACGGTGTCTTGCGTTGTGGTATGAAATCTACGATATGGCGTGAAGAAAGATTCTTTAGAGTCATGTAAACCTGCTGTACGCTGATATTGCACATTTGTGCTATCAGGTTTTCGCTGATATATACGTAGTCGGTAAATAGTCCGCCATAGGTGCGTAGCAATGCCGTGATAATCATTTCTTGGTTGCTTGGCAAGTTCTCTAAGAGATATAATTCATTGCGGTTCAAGGTAAACTTGAGCCGGGCTTTCCCATCAGGGTTATCTTCGTAATGAATGTAACCCGAATTCTCCAGAATGCGTAGGGCAGAGTCTACCTGGGTTGGGAAGAATTTATATGTGAAGCAAAACGTTTCTATATCAAAGATAAATGTCTTACCGCATCCGCTTCCTACACCGATTTGGAAGAAATAGGCAAGATGTTCGTATACATCTTTGATGAAGTCCTTTTCTGGGAAGGTATCGTTGATTCGTTTTTTAAGTTGAACTTCATCGTGTCCATTGTATAGTAAGACAGCGTAGGCACGTTGACCGTCTCGGCCGGCTCTTCCTGCTTCCTGAAAATAGGCTTCTAGCGAATCTGGACAGTCTATATGTATTACTAAGCGTACGTCAGGTTTGTCTATACCCATACCAAAGGCATTGGTTGCCACCATGATGCGTGCTTCATCAGATTGCCATGCTTTTTGGCGTTCGTCCTTTTCACTGCTGTCAAGTCCGGCATGATAGAAAAGAGCAGTTTCACCTTTATTATTGAGTATTTCTGCTATTTCCTTGGTACGTTTTCTACTTCTGGCATAGACGATGGCAGATCCGTCTACACAATGTAAGATGTGGAGCATTTCGCCAATTTTATCCCCACAAGGCTGTACAATATATGATAAGTTTTTGCGTTCAAAGCTCATCTTGAAAAGATTGGGCTTCTTAAACTTCAGTTTATCCATGATGTCGTTTATGACATCAGGAGTAGCTGTTGCGGTAAGAGCCAGTATGGGGGCCTCGGGTTTCATCTTTCTGATATCAGCGATGCTGAGATAAGATGGACGGAAATCATAGCCCCATTGGCTTATGCAATGGGCTTCGTCGATGGTGATGAAGCTAACGTGGATGTGGCGTAGCTTTACTTGGAATATTTCTGAAGCTAGTCGTTCTGGTGAAACATAGAGAAATTTTGTCTCGCCAAAGATGCAGTTTTCCAGTATTTGTATAATTTCACTTCGGGAAAGTCCGGTATATATAGCTTCAGCCAGGATGCCACGTTCACGAAGGTGCTGTACTTGGTCCTTCATCAAGGCAATAAGTGGAGTTACTACGATACACACACCCTTCATGGCAAGGGCAGGAACCTGGAAGGTGATAGACTTTCCGCCTCCTGTAGGCATAAGACCGAGGGTATCCTCTCCGTTGGCGATACTTTCAATAATTTCTTTCTGTATGCCACGAAAATCAGGGTACCCCCAGTATTTATGTAATATCTCTAGATATTGATCTGTCACTTTCATTAAGTTGATTTTATTATTATTATCCTTCGTTTGGTCGGATATCTTCTATTTGTAATTGAACTTGCGTCTTCTTGAAAATATTATCCTCTATGGTGTAGGCGATGTCAAAGCTACGCTTACTCTTGATATATCGTGAAGCAGCGCTCTGACCAAAGGCTATTCCGTTCATTACATTGCTTGATTTTGAGTCTACCAGCTCAAGTTTGATATGTTCCTGCTCTCTGCCCACTACCTTGCTCGTTCCGTAGTCATATACCTGACGAGTGCAGAAGATTGGCTTTGGGTTAGACGGACCAAAAGGAGAGAATTTCTTGAGATCAGCGTGCAGATGCTTGGTGATGTCGCGGAAGTCTATCTGTGCATCAATGTTGAGTATCGCTTCTGTCTGTTCTGGTGAAATATGCTCTTCTACATACTTTTGGAATCGGTCTCTGAACTCCTTCACATTTTCCCATTTCATCGTTAAGCCTGCGGCATAGGTATGGCCGCCAAAGTTGATGAGAAGGTCTTCGCAGCTTTTGATAGCTGAATAAACATCAAAGCCCGTTACGCTTCGTGCAGACCCTGTAGCCAATTCTCCTTCTCGGGTAAGAACTACGGTAGGGCGGAAATAAATTTCCGTGAGTCGTGATGCTACGATACCGATTACGCCTTTCTTCCAGTCTTCGTCATAGAGTACGATACTGGAGTTGTGTTTCATCGATTCCAGTCTGTATACGATTCCGTTGGCTTCCTCGGTCATCTGCTTGTCTATATCCTTGCGTTGTTCGTTGTATTCATTGATGTGGCGAGCCATGCGCAAAGCTACTCCAAGATCTCTTTCTACCAACAGGTCAACACTAAGCTTGCCGTTTTCCATTCTTCCTGAGGCATTGATGCGTGGACCTATCTTGAATACGATATCGCTCATGGAGATTTCCCGTCCGTTGAGTCCGCAGATATCAATGATTGATTTCAAACCGATGTTGGGGTTGGTATTCAATTGTTTCAGACCATGAAAAGCGAGAATTCGATTTTCATCTATCACAGGTACGATATCTGCTGCAATACTTACTGCGCAGAAGTCGAGTAATGGGATGAGTCTTGAGAAAGGGATGTTGTTGTTTTTAGCGAAAGCTTGCATGAATTTGAAGCCTACGCCACATCCGCAAAGATGCTTGAAAGGGAAGGAATCATCTGGTCGCTTAGGATTTAGTATGGCCACAGCTGGTGGCATCACGTCGTCTGGGACATGATGATCACAAATGATAAAATCTATGCCAAGGCTCTTGGCATATTCTATCTCCTTGATTGCTTTGATGCCGCAATCAAGGATAATAATAAGTCTTACACCTGTTTCGTGGGCAAAGTCTATTCCTTTCAGACTAACACCATATCCTTCATCGTAGCGATCTGGTATGTAGTAGTCGATGTTAGAATAGAATTGCTGCAGAAACTTATACACCAATGCGACAGCTGTGCATCCGTCTACATCGTAATCTCCGTATATGAGAATACGCTCCTTGCGTCCCATTGCATCGTTAAGGCGGTCTACGGCTATATCCATGTCTTTCATCAAGAATGGGTTGATGAGGTCGGAAAGCTGTGGCCGGAAAAAGCGTTTGGCTGCCGACTCTGTCGTAATGCCCCGATGGATGAGAAGCTGTGCCAGAATAGGACTCATGCTCAGCTTATCTGCCAGTTCTTTAGCTGATTTCTGCTGTTCTGGTGTAGGTTCTTCGTAATTCCATTTAAAATGCATTTTAATTATTTTTTATTTCTGCCCCAAAGTTACAAAAATAAAATGACAAACGAGAAAAATTGCCATGGAATTTAACATAATTACAAAGAAATAATCCAAAAAAGGCAGCAAATCCAAGTTTGCTGCCTTTAAATATAATTGTTTTTATTAGATGCCGAGCTTCTTGCGGATATCCTTAGGGATGGCATTCTTGTTAACCATGAAGTCCATAGTCTTGTAAGCTACGAAAGCCTTGGTCATGTACCATGTTCCCTTGTAGTCACCATACTCACCCCAAGAGTTCTTTACCATGTAGTACTCCTTGCCGTTCTGGTCCTTAGCGATACCGTAGATGTGCATACCGTGGTCATCGGTAGTCTCCCAGTTATCGAAAGCTTCCTGGCGCATAGCCTGTGTAGGAACTACCTCAGGAGCGTTTACGCCGAGAGAATCAAACTTCTCCTTCTTTTCGTTCTTTGAGAGCTTGAACCAGTGGTCAGCATCTGTACCTGCCATCGAACGTACCTTCTTCACGTCGTAAGCGATACCGAGACCCTTGCGTGTGAAACCGTCTTCTGTTACGTCACCGCCCCAAGCTACAGTATAACCGTTGTTTACTGCGTTGTCGATGATCTTGCAGAGATCATCCATAGGAACGTTGTAGCTCAAAGGCCAACGCCAGTTGTCCTGTACCTCTACAGCAAACTTGCTCCACATTGGATGATGGGTGTAGCTAGTGATAGTTACGTAATCATCGAGATTCAAACCGAGACTCTTGCAGAATGTCTCTGGAGTATATTGCTTGCCCTGATAAGTGAATTTCTCAGGAATTTTACCGATGTAAGAGTCGATGATGCCCTGAAGACCGTTCTTCCAAGCTGGAGAAAGCTTCTTGGCTGTACTCTTTGCTACTGCCTCTACGTATGGAGTCATTACGTCAAAGAACTCACCGAAGTTAGCCAATGAGTCGCCTGTCAGTGTACCTGGAGCTGGCATTGCATCCTCTGGTACGATGCCATAGTGCTGCAAAGCATAAAGTACATCGTATGCGCTACCACCCTGAGAGAAGCTTACGTCGCCGTGCATTCTCACAGCCATTGTGGCGCGATCCATGTAAGTCTTGTTGGCAACGAACATTTCGCTGAGATTGAATGTCTTGCCTGTGTTCTTCAAAATCTCGCTTTCGAAGAAACTGAGAGTAGAGTAAGCCCAGCATGTACCGCTACGGTTCTGGTCCTTGATACTTGTGATTGGATTCTCCTTAACTACAGTAAATACTGGCTTGTTTTTTGCAATTGCAGCAGAATCAGCAGCTGTCTTTGCATTTGCACCTGTAGCAGCCAAAGCAAGCATGGCTGCAAAGATCATTGATTTCTTCATGAAATTTTTTCTCTTTTATTAATAATGTTTTTACTCTTATATTCTCTCTCTTGGAGAATCCTCAAGTTCTTCTCCTTGAGGATTCTTTGTTTGCCTAAAGAATTTCTTCTCTATGTGCTGCCATATATTCCTCTACGTCTTTTGGATGATAAGGAATGCGGTCTTTGCCAATGAATCTGCAACCATCTTTGGTGATGAGTACATCGTCTTCGATGCGGATTCCACCAAAGTCCTTGTAGGTCTCAATCTTATCAAAATTGAGGAATTCTGCACAGTGACCTGATGCCTTCCAGTCATCGATAAGAGCAGGGATGAAGTATATACCTGGCTCATCAGTTACAACGAATCCTTCCTGTAGGCGACGGCCCATACGCAGGCAATTTGTTCCAAATTGCTCCAGGTTAGGACGAACTTCCTCGTCGAATCCTACGTTTATCTGGTCGAGGTTCTCCATGTCGTGTACATCCATACCCATCATGTGACCTAATCCGTGAGGCAGGAACATGGCATGAGCACCAGCCTTGACAGCCTCTTCTGTATCACCCTTGGCAAGTCCTAACTCCTTGAGCTTGTCAAACATCAGACGGCATACTGCAAAGTGAACATCTGCGTATTTCACACCAGGCTTGGCAACTTCGAGTGCATAGTCGTGGCAAGCCTCTACGATTGAGTAGATTTCCAACTGGCGCTGGGTAAACTTACCGCTTACTGGCATGGTACGTGTATTGTCAGAGCAATAGTTGTTGATGGTCTCGGCACCGGCATCGCAAAGAGCCAGTCTGCCAGCTTCCAGAATGCTCATGGAAGGATTGCCGTGCATAATCTCACCATGCTGACTGAAGATAGTAGGGAAACTGACCATTGCTCCATAAGAGTTGGCAATTCCGTCAACTTGTCCGCCTACAAATTTCTCTGTTACTCCTGGACGAGTCAACTTCATGGCAGTGGTATGCATCTTGTAACCAATAACTGCAGCACGTTCCAGTTCCTCGATTTCTTCAGGAGTCTTGGTAGAGCGCATCTTTACCACAGCCTTGATGAGATCCATAGAGGCCTCTTCCTTTTGCTGGTTAGGATGGATGCCGAGGAGATCGAATATCTGGAGCTTGATGTCAAAGCGGTAAGGAGGCAGGAAATGAATCTTGCGCTTCTTAGACATGGCATCATTGCAGATAGTCTTCAGAGATTTCATAGGTGCAGAGTTGTGGACACCAACCTGTTCTGCCAAGTCGTGTACGCTTTCCACGCTGCCATACCATACGATATCTTCTATATCTATATCGTCACCGATCAATGTCTCGATGTCGTTGTCAATGTCGATTACACCTACCAGTCCGTCACGCTGCTGTCCGAAATAGTACAGGAAAGTAGAGTCCTGACGGAATGGATAATATCCGTTGTTTGGGAAATTACAAGGTGAATTGTTGTTTCCGAAGAGTATAACTATACCGCTGTTTACGAGTTTCTTGAGCTCCTGGCGGCGACTGATATATGTATCTTTACTAAACATATTTTTAGATTTTTACTATATTTTGCTGCAAAGTTAGTAATTATTTCCCAAAAAAGTGTTATCTTTGCAAGCAAAATTTAATAAATCTCTAGGATTTATAAATAATTAATATAAAAATGCACTTTTCGGGGTAAAATGTGTCAGGAATTTGTTCCGGATTAGAGCAAAATGATAACTTAAGGAAAGTTTGTTGTAGTTGTTATGAAAATGAATAAGAATACAGGATTGGTGCTGGAAGGTGGTGGAATGCGAGGTGTTTTCACCAGCGGAGTACTGGATGCTTTTATGAAGTACGATTTGTACTTCCCTTATGTGGTAGCTGTTTCGGCAGGTGCTTGTAATGGCATGTCGTATATGAGTCGGCAGCCTCGTCGTGCTCGTATCTCTAATATTGATTACTTGGCGCGTTATCAATATATAGGTATCCATCATCTTGTTACTCAAGGCTGTATCTTTGACCGGGAGTTGCTTTACGACAAGTTTCCAAACCAGTTGCTTCCTTTCGATTTTGATACTTATTTTAAATATGCCGATAGGTTTGAGATGGTTACCACCAATTGTCTGACGGGGCAGCCGATGTATCTTTCAGAGACTAATCATGAACGTCAGCGTGCGCTTGATATCGTAAGAGCTTCCAGCAGTTTGCCGTTTGTGAGCAAAATCGTCAATGTGGATGGTATTCCGATGCTGGATGGAGGAATTGTTGATAGTATTCCTGTGCAACATGCATTCGATAAGGGATTTGAACATAATGTGGTGGTTCTTACAAGAAATAAAGGCTGGCGGGATACAAGCAAGGATCGTAAGCTACCTTATTTATATAAGAACTATCCTCGTCTTCGTGTGGCTTTGAGCCATCGCCATAAAGTTTACAATGAACAGATTCAGCTGGTGGATGATTTGGAGGCTGCGGGCAAGATAACCTGCATTCGTCCTATCCGCCCACTGGAAGTGGGGCGCATTGAGAAGGATACTGCTAAGTTGGAACGACTCTATGAAGAGGGATTTATGTTGGGAGAAAAGTTTTGTGAGAAATTCCTTTGATGAAGTTTACGTCATGGGTTCCAGGTGTGAATTTCCCATTATAAAACAGCCTGTTCTCAAAACAGAAAATCATGTTTTGAGAACAGGCTATTCTTTATATAAATATTCAACTTATATATATATGTTACCTTAATATATATATAAGTCTTGCTGATTCCTTTCCTGTCGATTATCCTTTAAGCAAATCGGGTCTTAATCGTTGGGTCCTCTCCATGGCTTGGTCAAATTCCCACTGACGGATTTTGGCTTCATTACCGCTCAGTAATATTTCTGGTACTTTCCATCCCTTGTAATCGGCTGGGCGGGTATAGATAGGAGCAGCAAGAATGTCATCTTGGAAGCAGTCGGAAAGGGCACTCTGTTCATCGCTGATGACGCCTGGTACCAGCCTGATTACCGCATCTGAGATGATGGCAGCAGCCAATTCACCACCAGTTAACACATAGTCGCCTACGCTGATTTCTCTTGTGATGAGATGGTCGCGTACACGTTGGTCTATTCCCTTGTAGTGACCACACAGAATAATGAGGTTGCCCAGCATGGACATCTCGTTGGCAATCTTCTGGTTGAAAGTTTCGCCGTCGGGTGAAACGTATATGACATCGTCATAGTCGCGTTCGGCTTTTAGTGCAGCAATGCATCGGTCGATAGGTTCGCATTGCATTACCATGCCAGCACTTCCGCCGTAAGGATAGTCATCTACTCGTTTCCATTTATCTAATGTATAGTCGCGCAGGTTATGAAGATGAATCTCAGCAAGACCCTTCTTCTGCGCACGTGCCAGGATTGATTCGCCGAAGAATCCTTCCAGCATCTCTGGTAATACTGTTATAATGTCTATTCTCATATTACGTGCAAAAGTAATAAATAAAGTGGAATACTCCAAATATTTTTTGCTTTTTCTTTTTCTTTTCTTACTATTTTTTGTTTTTCCTTATTTTTCTCTTAGAATTTGTTGTTTTGAAGTGGATTGTTGATGAAAATGGCATAAATATGCAACAAATATATCAAAAAACAAGAAATGCGGAATCAAAATGCTAAATTTTTAATAAAAAGTGCTACTAATTGCAGAAAAAATTGTAATTTTGCAAACAAATAATTAGATGTAATGCATATTCTTGTAGAAAAGATTGCATTCATGAATGTGGTAATAAATAATAATTAGTGAATAAGATGATACTGGACATTGAAATGCTGAGAAGCTTTTATGCTTCGTATTCGGAGAGTGTAGCCCAAGCAAAGGCTACAGTGAAACGACCTCTTACTTATGCCGAGAAGGTGCTTTTTGCGCATCTTTTCGACCCGACTCAGTTGCGACCATATAAAAGAGGTGTAGAATATGTTGACTTCCGACCTAATCGCGTGGCGATGCAGGATGCTACGGCGCAGATGGCACTCTTGCAGTTCATGAATGCGGGTAAGGATAAGGTAGCTGTGCCTGCTTCCGTACATTGTGATCATTTGATTCGCGCTGATGTGGGTGCTAACATCGATCTTCCTGAGGCTTGCAAGACAAATAAAGAGGTCTACGATTTCTTGAAGTCCGTATCTCAGAAATATCATATCGGTTTTTGGGGACCTGGTGCTGGTATCATTCATCAGGTAGTACTCGAAAACTACGCCTTCCCAGGAGGTATGATGGTGGGTACCGATTCCCATACTCCTAATGCCGGTGGCTTAGGAATGGTTGCTGTGGGTGTAGGTGGTGCTGATGCTGTGGATGTGTTGACCGGTCAGCCTTGGGAACTCAAGATGCCTCGTCTTATCGGTGTTCATCTGACCGGTAAGCTTTCAGGATGGGCAACTCCTAAGGATGTGATTCTTGAAATTCTTGGTATTCTTACCGTAAAGGGAGGTACCAATGCTATTCTCGAATACTTTGGTGAGGGATTGGATAGTATCTCTACTACAGGTAAGGCAACTATCTGTAACATGGGTGCTGAGTTGGGTGCTACTTGCTCTATCTTCCCATTCGACCAGAATGCCGGTGAATATCTGCGTAAGACGGGTCGTGAGGAAATTGCATCTCTCGCACAGCAGAATGCGGAAGAACTCCGTGCAGATGATGAAGTTTTGGCTAATCCTTCTGCTTTCTATGACCAGATTGTAGAAATAGACCTTTCTAAGGTGGAGCCTCATTTGAATGGTCCGTTCACTCCAGATGCAGCAACTCCAATATCTCACATGAAGGCTAAAGGTCCTGCCAATGATTATCCTATGGTGGTAGAAGTAGGTTTGGTAG
Source organism: Prevotella sp. Sow4_E9_plate (assembly GCF_052116205.1). Lineage (NCBI taxonomy): Bacteria > Pseudomonadati > Bacteroidota > Bacteroidia > Bacteroidales > Prevotellaceae > Prevotella > Prevotella sp. Sow4_E9_plate. The sequence goes on from NZ_JBQKLN010000001.1 coordinate 182,536, forward strand.
GTAGTTGTACCAACTCTTCTTATCAGGATCTTGCCCGTGCGGCTAGCGTGGCTCGTCAGGCTTATGAGAAGGGGATTGAAGTGAAAGGTCAGCTAATCATTAATCCTGGTTCTGAGCAGATTCGCTATACTGCCGAGCGTGATGGCATCCTTGATGACTTTAAGAAGATTGGAGCTCTTATCATGACCAATGCCTGCGGTCCTTGCATCGGACAGTGGAAGCGTCATACAGAAGACAATACTCGCAAGAATGCTATTGTTACCTCTTTTAATAGAAACTTCCGCCGTCGTGCTGATGGTAACCCTAATACGTTTGCCTTCATTGGAAGTCCTGAACTTACGGTGGCTCTGACCATTGCTGGCAGATTGGATTTCAATCCTGCTACCGATACTTTGCTGGACAAGGATGGCAATAGCGTGAAGCTCGATGCTCCTACAGGCTTTACTTTCCCTCCAAAGGGATTTGCCGTAGAAGACAAGGGATTCATTGCTCCAAGTGAAGAAAATGCAAATGTAGAGGTAGTTATTGCTCCAGACAGCAATCGTCTTCAGAAACTGGCTCCTTTTGCTCCTTGGGATGGTAAGGATTTGGTAGACATGCCTTTACTTATCAAGACGGAAGGAAAGTGTACCACAGACCATATTTCTATGGCTGGACCTTGGTTGAAGTTCCGTGGACATCTGCAGAATATTTCAGACAACCTTCTGATGGGAGCCGTGAATGCCTTCAACGGTGAAAGTAATAAGGTGAAGAACCAGTTGGATGGCAATTATGTTGAGGTTTCTACAGCAGCTAAGGCTTACAAGGCACAGGGAATCAGCAGCATCGTGGTGGCAGAGGATAATTACGGCGAGGGATCTTCTCGTGAACATGCCGCTATGGAGCCTCGTTTCCTGAACGTAAAGGTGATTTTGGCTAAGAGTTTTGCTAGAATTCATGAGACAAACTTGAAGAAGCAGGGTATGCTTGCTCTAACATTCTGCAACAAGGACGATTATAACAAGGTACAGGAAGACGACCGTATCTCGTTGACTGGTTTGAAGGAGTTTGCTCCTGGCTCTAAACTCACCGTTACTTTAAAGCATAAAGATGGTTCTGAGGATAGTTTTGAGGTAGAACATACCTATAATGATACACAGATAGCATGGTTCAAGGCTGGTTCTGCATTGAATTTTGCTGCAAAAAACAAGTAGTCATGAACAAAGAATATTTAATATATAAGCTGAGTGATGAGGTTAAAAACTCATGCAAGATTGATAAAGAGGCATTCAAGAAGTTTAATGTAAAGCGTGGACTTCGTAATGAGGATGGTTCTGGCGTATTGGTTGGATTGACCAATATAGGTAATGTCGTGGGTTATGAGCGCGATGCAGATGGCAAGTTGACCCCTACAGAGGGTAAACTTTACTATCGTGGCTATGAGCTGGATGATCTGGTAAGCCCACTTCTGAAGGAAAAGCGCTTCGGTTTTGAGGAGGTTGCCTTCCTCCTGCTCTCAGGTCAGTTGCCTGATAAGGAGGAACTGGAGGCATTTAAGGAACTTCTGAACGACAATATGCCGCTCGATCACCGTACAATTACCCACATTATTGAGTTGGAGGGTAGCAATATTATGAATATTTTGGCTCGTTGTGTGCTCGAAATGTACACTTTTGATCCAAATCCTGATGATATCAGTCGTGATAACTTGATGCGCCAAAGCATTGAGCTGATAGCAAAGTTCCCTACGATTATTGCCTATGCATACAATATTTACCGTCATTCAGTGCAGGGTAGAAGTCTTCATATTCGTCATCCTCGTGAGAATCTCTCTATTGCAGAGAACTTTCTTTACATGATGAAGCATGAGAACTATTCTGAGCTGGATGCGCGTATGCTCGATCTTCTCTTGATTATTCAGGCAGAACATGGTGGAGGTAATAACTCAACCTTTACAGTGCGTGTTACATCTTCTACTCGTACAGATACCTACAGCTCTATCGCAGCAGGTATCGGAAGTTTGAAAGGTCCTTTGCATGGTGGTGCCAATATCAAGGTTATCAATATGTTCCACCACTTAAAAGAGGCAATCAAGGATTGGACCAATGTAAACGAATTGGATATTTATCTCAAGCGTATGCTCAATAAGGAGGCTTATGATAAGACGGGACTTATCTATGGTATCGGTCATGCCGTTTACACATTGAGCGATCCTCGTGCTGTAGAATTGAAGCGCTTGGCTGGTGAACTTGCCAAGGAAAAAGGTAGAGAAGATGAGTACAATTTCTTGAAATTGATAGAGCAGGAGGGAATCAAATGTTTGCAGGAGCATCGTGGAGGAAGTAAGCCTGCGTGTGCAAACCTCGATTTTTATAGTGGCTTTATCTATGAAATGATAGGTCTGCCACAAGAGATTTATACTCCAATCTTCGCAATGGCTCGTATTGTGGGCTGGACAGCACATCGTATCGAGGAACTCAACTTTGAGGGTCGTCGTATCATTCGTCCAGCTTATAAGAACATTCTTGGTGAGCTTGATTATCAGCCGCTTGATGAAAGATAAAACGGTGATTCCTTTTATTGAAATATATAAAAGCTGGCAATACTCGTAGTGGGTATTGCCAGCTTTTTTCTGATAAAAAGCCAATAAAGGATGGTAATGGCGTTTCTGCTATCTTTTTGGGGACTGTTGTAGTCAAGGTGCTTGTATTTTGTTGCTTTTTGAATGTGTTTATTGAGAGTCTACACTTTTGGTGCATAAAAAACGTTAATAATTCATGAAAATAGTGGCGTTTATTTGCTGTTCTCAAAATAATGTGATAATTTTGCATATTGAAATTACGTTTTCAGGTAAAAGATGAAAGTTGAGGTCTAGCTATAGTAAATGTTTTAAACTTAGATCTCACCGTAAGTTTAAATTAGTATTAATCAAAATGGATTGCGTTATGAGCTCCGTTTTTTATCAATTGAATTTCTTTTGGTGATGAGCGGAACAGTAAATGAAAAAATTATGGAAAAAGAGTTTGAAGATTATTGGCTAAAGCATCAAAAAAGGTTAATTTTGAAATCGCCAAAGAACTTGAGAGAAGAGTATCTTGAGTCTACGCGCTTAGATACCCCGATGGATTGGGTATGCTTTGTATTGCCGATAGCTGTTGGCATCATACTTCAGCCTAGATTGAATTTTGAAAGTGAAATTCTGTCATGGGGCGTGGTTTTGCTTGTTGTGGTTGTGCTTTTTGCGCTACTTCAGATGTTCAAGCCTTATCTGCAAAAGAAAAAGACTACGATTCAGGCATTGGATGCTATTAAGAATTTCTATTATGAACGTTATAAGAAATATGGTCTAGACAAAATTGAGTCTTGGTCATAATATAAGTTGCGACATATTCTGGATTAGAATATGTCGCAACTTTTTTACACTATCATGAAGTCGCTCATGATATCATCAGAAACATAGAGTCCTTTAGGAGTGAGCGAGAGGTGGTCGTTCTCTATCTTCATCAGGCCGCGGGCAATATGTTTTTGAGCTTCCGAAGTTAGTTGACGGGTTAGCTCTTCTCCAAATTCTTCTGCCACATGTTTTATACTGATGCCATCGGAAGTACGTAGGGCAGTAGCGATGAGGTCGTTGTATCGGGTATTGATGTCAAGTTCTTCTTTTTCTGATGGCAATGTGCCTTGTTCTATCTTTTCGATATATTGTGCCAGTTGAGCTATGTTCCAGCTTCTTGTGGCAAAAAGTTGCCCTCCTTTATGGATGCGTTTATATGAATGGGCTGCGGCTCCGATACCTATGTATGGAGTTTCGTGCCAATAGCTGCTGTTGTGGCGTGAACGATAGCCTGGGCGGGCAAAGTTGCTGATTTCGTAATGTTCGTAGCCGGTCTTGGTAAGAAGTTGTATCAGTGTATCGTACATGTTCCGGCTCATCTCTTCATCAATTTCTTCAATTTTCCCCTGTTCTAATAAACGATAGAGTGAGGTCCCCTCTTCGTACATCAAGCTATATGCTGAGATATGTTCCACATTCAGACTGATGACCTCTTGGATGTCGCTTGTCCATTGCTCGATATTTTCGCCGGGAAAGCCGAACATGAGGTCGATACTGATATTGTTGATGCCAATGTTGCGCAGACGTTCTACGGCTATTCTGACTTCTTGAGCGTTGTGGCGACGGTGTAAAAAGCGCAAACGCTCATTGCTGAAAGTTTGGGCACCCATGCTGATGCGGTTGACCGGGAGCTGTTTGAGGGTTTGGCAAAACTCTTCTGTAATATCATCAGGATTGCATTCCATCGTGATTTCCATATCGCGAGTGAAATGTCCTAGATATTTATTGATTCCATCGAATAATTTGATGAGTTGTTCGCCCGTAAGTTGACTGGGCGTACCACCTCCTAAATATACAGTTTCTATCTTTTCTCCTTCTTCCAATTCTTGATGAATAGGGCGTAGAGACATTTCTTTGATGAGTGCGTCCACGTATGCATCCCTTAGTTTGAGGGATGTAGTGCTGTAAAAACCGCAATAAATGCAGCGGCTTTCACAAAATGGGATATGTATGTATAATCCAGCCATATTTTTTTACTTCCAGTTATTCCTTCTAGCTTACCCTTATCTTCTTATATATAATAAGGTGTAAGGAGGATTTCTATATTTAACAAAATGCAAAATTACTAATATGTTTTAAAAATAGGCAACTTTTTCGATAAAACTTTTGGAAGTATCAGAAAAAAAACGTAATTTAGTACCATGAAACGGAAAAACCGCATGGTTGGACTGTTGAAAACAACTAGCAAATTTAATGTATAACCCTTAAAAATCTATAAGCGTCATGAGAGTATATCAGACAAATGAGATTAAGAACATTGCATTGCTGGGCAGTGCGGGTAGCGGCAAGACTACACTTGCCGAAAGTATGTTATTTGAAGCAGGCGTGATCAAGCGTAGAGGCTCTGTAGAAGCGAAGAATACGGTGAGCGACTACTTCCCAGTTGAGCTGGAGTATGGTTACTCTGTGTTCCCTACCGTTTTTCACGTGGAGTGGAACAACAAGAAGTTGAATATCATCGACTGCCCTGGTAGCGACGATTTCGTTGGTGGTGCAATTACATCCCTCAACGTAACCGATCAGGCAGTTATCCTTATCAATGGTCAATATGGTCCAGAGGTAGGCACCCAGAACAATTTCCGTTATACCGAGAAGTTGAGCAAGCCTGTCATCTTCCTCGTCAACCAGCTTGACTCTGACAAATGTGATTTCGATAACCTCATTGCAACTATGAAGGATATATATGGTCCTAAGTGTGTGCAGATACAATATCCTATCGAGACCGGTCCTGGCTTCAATGCTCTCATTGACGTCTTATTGATGAAAAAATATTCCTGGAAACCAGAAGGCGGTGCTCCTATCATCGAGGATATTCCTGAGGAGGAAATGGACAAGGCAATGGAACTTCATGCAGCACTCGTTGAGGCTGCAGCCGAAAACGATGAGGGCTTGATGGAGAAATTCTTCGAGAGCGAAAGCTTGACAGAGGATGAACTCCGCGAGGGAATCCGTAAGGGATTGGTTACCCGTAGTATCTTCCCAGTATTCTGTGTTTGTGCAGGTAAGTCTATGGGTGTTCATCGTTTGATGGAGTTCTTGGGCAACGTGGTGCCTTTCGTAAGCGAGATGCCTAAGTTGCACAATACCCGTGGTGAGGAAGTTGCTCCTGATACCAATGGTCCTGAGAGTGTGTATTTCTTTAAAACAGGTATGGAACCACATATCGGTGAGGTAAGTTACTTCAAGGTGATGAGTGGCTCTATTAAGAGTGGTGATGACCTGACCAATGCCGACCGTGGTTCTAAGGAACGTATCGGACAGATTTATGCCTGCGCTGGTGCCAACCGTGTACCTGTGGATCAGTTGAACGCTGGTGATATCGGTTGTACCGTGAAGATGAAGGACGTGAAGACTGGCAATACCTTGAATGGAAAGGGTGCTGAGTGGCGTTTCGATTTCATCAAGTATCCTAATCCTAAGTATTCTCGTGCTATCAAGGCTGCTAATGCCCAAGATACAGAGAAGCTGATGGCTGCCCTTATCAAAATGCGTCAGGAAGACCCTACATGGATTGTTGATCAGAGCAAGGAGTTGCGTCAGATTATCGTTCGTGGTCAGGGTGAGTTCCACCTCCGTACATTGAAGTGGCGTTTGGAAAACAACGAGAAACTCAACGTTACATTCGAGGAGCCTCGTATTCCATATCGTGAGACTATTACCAAGAAGGCTCGTGCAGACTATCGTCATAAGAAGCAGAGTGGTGGTGCTGGTCAGTTTGGTGAGGTGCACCTCATTGTTGAGCCTTATGCAGAAGGTATGCCAGATCCAACATCATTCACTTTCAACGGCCAGGAGTTCAAGATGAATATCAAGAGCCGTGAAGAGGTTTCTTTGGAGTGGGGTGGCAAGTTGGTATTCCTCAATTCTGTTGTAGGTGGTGCCATTGATGCCCGATTCATGCCTGCCATTCTTAAGGGTATTATGGACTGTATGGAACATGGTCCTTTGACTGGTTCTTATGCTCGTGACGTTCGTGTAATCGTATATGACGGAAAGATGCACCCTGTAGACAGCAACGAGTTGTCGTTCATGTTGGCTGCACGTCATGCTTTCAGCGATGCGTTCAAGCAGGCTGGTCCTAAGATTCTTGAACCTATCTATGATTTGGAAGTTTATGTTCCTGCCGACTATATGGGTGATGTAATGAGTGATCTTCAGGGACGTCGTGCTCTTATCATGGGTATGGATTCAGAGGCAGGTTATCAGAAGCTCTGTGCTAAGATACCTCTCAAGGAACTTGCAAATTACTCTATTTCTCTCAGTTCGATTACTGGTGGTCGTGCTTCGTTTACAACCAAGTTTGCCAGCTACGAGTTGGTTCCTACCGACATTCAGGGCAAGTTGATTGCTGAGCACGAGGCTGAGTTGGCAAAGGAAGATGAATAATTGAATTATTCATTTGCAATATATAAGAATACATTAGTTTGAGAATTATCTCTCTTATATAAATTAAAATTTTATGTTGATATGACCAATGAGGGGGCGTGCATGTGATATGTACGCTCCTTTTTCGTCTTTTTATGTCTGTGTTAGTTTTGTATATGAAACTAAATGATTTATTTTTAGTTAATTTGCTTAAAAACCGATTAAATAATTAACTGTTTTGTGTTAACCAATTAAGAAAATTCCTATCTTTGCCCCCATGAAGAAGAAAACGATTTGGACCATAGCCATTATTATGGGCTTTTCGTTCCTTGCTCTGCTCTTTTTGCAGTTGAGTTACATCCAGGAGATGGTTAACATGAAGAAGGAACAGTTTGATGAATCTGTCAACAGAGCCCTATATCAAGCTTCAAGAAATCTGGAGCTGAATGAAACCTTGCGCTATCTTGAAAAAGATGTCAATGAGACAGAGCGGAAGGCGGCCAAGAAGGATTCTGCGGGTACTCGTAGCGGGATGCCTGATGGTACAGTGCAGCAATCGCATCAGTACTCGGTAGTAGGAAAGGATGGTACGGTGTATTCATCCTTTGAACTGAAAACCATCGCCATTAGTCCTGGCAATATGCCTAAGGCGATGATTTTGAGAAGCGATAAGAATTCGATCAACGAAACTCAGAAGTCGTTGCAGGAAATCGTCAAGAATCGCTATGTATATCAGAAAGCGTTGTTGGACGAGGTGGTTTATTCCATTCTCTATTCTGCATCTGATAAGCCTTTGAAGGAACGTATCAACTTCAAGCAGCTGGATCAGGACTTGAAGGCAGAGATGATGAACAATGGTATTAACATACCATATCATTTCACCGTAACTACACAGGATGGACGTGAGGTGTATCGCTGTCCAGACTATAGCGATGAGGGCGAGGAATACAGCTATTCGCAGGTACTTTTCCGTAACGACCCGCAGTCGAAGATGGGAGTTGTGAAGATTCATTTCCCTGATATGAATAGTTACATCTTCTCCAGTGTGCGCTTCATGATACCAAGTATCATCTTTACTCTGGTATTGCTGATTACCTTCATCTTTACCATTGTGGTTATCTTCCGACAGAAGAGATATACGGAAATCAAGAACGATTTCATCAACAATATGACCCATGAGCTGAAGACGCCTATTGCCAGTATCAGTCTGGCAGCACAGATGCTAAATGATTCCTCTGTTTCCAAGAGTGAACAGATGCAGAAACATTTGGGTGGGGTGATAAACGATGAGTCTAAACGACTTCGCTTCCTTGTAGAGAAAGTGCTGCAGATGAGTATGTTCGACCGTAAGAAGGCGGTATTCAAGAAGAAAGAACTCGATCTCAATGAGATGGTGGAAAACATTGCTCATTCATTTGCACTCCGTGTTGAGCATACGGGGGGTAAGGTATATACCGATATTGAAGCGATTGATTCGGGGCTCTATGTAGATGAGGTACATTTCCAGAATGTAATCTTCAATCTGATGGATAATGCGGTGAAATATCGCAAACCGGATGAGCCACTCAACATTACGATGAAAACCTGGAATGATGAAGAACATCTTTATCTCTCTATAACTGATACCGGATTGGGTATGAAGAAGGAGAATCTGAAGAAAATCTTCGATAAGTTCTATCGTGTTCATACTGGTAATGTGCATGATGTGAAGGGATTCGGTCTCGGATTGGCCTATGTGAAGAAAATCGTGGATTTGCATGATGGCGAAATCAAGGTAGAAAGTGAATTCGGCAAGGGTACTACTTTCACCATAAAACTGCCGGTAATACATAGTTAAAAAGGAAATAAATAATAGGAATATTAACAAATTAAAATGGATTAAGATATGGAAGAGACAATTAAAATCTTGCTTTGTGAGGATGATGAGAACCTGGGTATGTTGCTTCGCGAATATTTGCAGGCAAAGGGTTATTCTACAGTGTTGTGTCCTGACGGTGAGCAGGGATTCAAGGAATTTACAAAGAATAAGTATGATATAGCTGTTCTTGACGTGATGATGCCGAAGAAAGACGGTTTCACCCTGGCACAGGATATTCGACAGGCTAATGCGGATCTGCCTATCATCTTCTTGACAGCCAAGACATTGAAGGAGGATATCCTCGAAGGTTTCAAGATTGGTGCTGATGATTATATCACCAAGCCATTCTCTATGGAGGAGCTGGTATTCCGTGTAGAGGCTATCTTGCGCCGTGTACGTGGCAAGAAGACCAAGGAGAGCACTCTGTATCACATCGGCAAGTTCGTATTTGATACACAGAAGCAGCTCCTTACTATTGGTGATCAACAGACTAAGTTGACAACCAAGGAGAATGAGTTGTTGGCTCTTCTCTGTTCACATGCCAATGAAATCCTGCAGCGTGATTTTGCCCTCAAGACAATCTGGATTGATGACAACTACTTCAATGCTCGCTCTATGGATGTGTATATCACCAAACTTCGTAAGCACCTGAAGGATGATGATCAGATTGAAATCATCAATATCCATGGCAAGGGTTACAAGTTGATTGTGCCAAACCAGGATTAATAAGCCGGAAAGACAAGCAAAGTATTCTGCTGATTAAAAAGATAAGGATGAGTCGAAGCAGTCGGCTCATCCTTTTTTGATAGTATAAATATATCCCGCTACCCCAGCAAGGATAAAAAACAAACCAGCGTAGAGCATACTGTTGTTCTTGATGTTCATCGCAAAGCTGGCAGCAAGTAGCAATACGCCCAACACAATGAAAGCCATGCCCATGGTAGGGAGAGCACGGAATGATTTCTTTAATTTCTGATTCTTCATAATCTTTACTTCTTATTTATTTTATATATTTAATAAGGTGTAACCCTTCAAAAAGTCTTCTAAAAACTTCATAAAAGCTAAAAAGAACAAATGTTTTCTGCAAAAGTACAAAAAATATTTGGTTAATTCAAGAAAAAGTCGTACTTTTGCACCGCAATTCGTGAAAAGGATGTTTTATGGCATCTTTTACGAAGCGCAAAATATTTATTAATAACAAATTTTAATTATCAAAAGTAGTATGAATCAATACGAAACCGTTTTCATTTTGACTCCCGTTTTGTCTGATGAACAGATGAAGGAAACGGTCGCTAAGTTCGAGAAGGTACTCACCGATAATGGTGCTGAGATTCTGAACAAAGAGGCTTGGGGTTTGAAGAAGTTGGCTTACAACATCGAGAAGAAGACATCAGGCTTCTACAGCCTGGTTGAGTTCAAGGCTGAGCCAACTGTTATCGCTAAGCTCGAAACAGCTTATCGCCGCGACGAGAAAGTAATTCGTTACATGACTGTTAAACTTGACAAGTATGCTGTCGCTTACGCAGAGAAGCGTCGTGCAAAGCTTGGTAAAAAAGAGGAGGCTTAATCATGGCAGATCAGAAATCAGAAATCCGTTATTTGACCGCTCCTTCTATTGACACAAAGAAGAAGAAGTATTGCCGTTTCAAGAAGAGCGGTATTAAGTACATCGACTACAAGGATCCAGAGTTCTTGAAGAAGTTCTTGAACGAGCAGGGTAAAATCCTTCCACGTCGTATCACAGGTACATCTTTGAAGTATCAGCGCCGTGTAGCACAGGCTGTAAAGCGTGCTCGCCAGATCGCTTTGCTTCCTTACGTAACCGATTTGATGAAGTAATTTAAGGAGGAGAAGAAGAATGGAAATTATTTTGAAGCAAGATATTATCGGTCTTGGATACAAGAACGATATCGTTAATGTAAAGAGTGGTTATGGTCGTAACTTCCTTATCCCTACTGGTAAGGCTGTTATCGCTTCTCCATCTGCTAAGAAGCAGTTGGCTGAGGATTTGAAGCAGCAGGCTCACAAGCTTGAGGCTATCAAGGCTGAGGCTGTTAAGAAGGGCGAGGCTCTCAATGGCGTTGTTCTTACTATTACTGCTAAGGTTAGTGCTACTGGTCAGCTCTACGGTTCAGTTAACGCTGCAACTGTTGCTGAGGAGCTCGCTAAGAAGGGCATCGAGGTTGATCGCAAGATCGTTACTATGAAGGATGCTAAGAAGGTTGGTGAGTACGAGGCTACTGTACACTATCACAAGGAGGTTGAGGTTAAGGTTCCTGTTATCGTTGTTGCTGAGAATGCTCCTGTAGCTGCTCCAGCTGAGGCTCCTGTAGAGGCTCCTGCTGCTGAGGTTGCTGAGGAAGAGGCTCCTGCAGCTGAGTAATCCTTAATCAATCAATTTGTCATTAGTACGATAATTTTCGCACTGTAAAGCAAATTAATATAAAGAATCCCTTTTGCCGGAAGGCATTAGGGATTTTTTTTGTTTTTCTCTCCCGATTCTCAGAAAAAAATTGTATCTTTGCACCCGAATTGGAAGTATTTATAGTAAAATAGTATATTAATAATAAACTTTTAAAATAAGGATAAAAATGAAAGCATTTGTTTTCCCTGGTCAGGGTTCTCAGTTCGTAGGTATGGGTAAGGACCTCTACGACAACAACGCATTGGCAAAAGAACTTTTCGATAAGGCCGACGAGATTCTCGGCTTCAAGATTACTGATATTATGTTTGCTGGTACTGATGAGCAGTTGAAGGAAACCAAGGTTACACAGCCTGCTGTGTTCCTCCACTCTGTTATCTCTGCTCTCTGCTTGGGTGAGGAGTTCCAGCCTGCAATGGTTGCTGGTCACTCTCTCGGTGAGTTCTCTGCATTGGTAGCTGCTGGTGCTATGGCTTTCGAGGATGGTTTGAAGCTTGTTGCTGCACGTGCTAATGCTATGCAGAAGGCTTGCGAGGCTAATCCTGGTACTATGGCTGCTATCATCGGTTTGCCTGATGAGAAGGTTGAGGAAATCTGCGCTCAGGTAAGCACAGAGGGCAACGTAGTTGTTGCTGCTAACTATAACTGCCCTGGTCAGCTCGTTATTTCTGGTAATGTTGATGCTATCAATGCTGCTTGTGAGCAGTTGAAGGCTGCTGGTGCTAAGCGTGCTTTGCCTTTGAAGGTGGGCGGTGCTTTCCACTCTCCATTGATGCAGCCTGCTAAGGATGAGCTTCAGGCAGCAATCGAGAAGACTACTTTCTCTGCTCCTAAGTGCCCTGTTTATCAGAATGTAGACGGTAAGCCTCATACTGATCCTGCTGAGATTCAGCAGAACCTCATCGCTCAGCTCACAAGTTCTGTACGTTGGACTTCATCTGTTCAGGCTATGATTGCTGATGGTGCTGATGATTTCACAGAGTGTGGTCCAGGCAAGGCTTTGCAGGGTATGATTGGCCGCATCGACAAGAATGTAGCTGCTCACGGCATTGCTTAATTGAGATTTAATTATAGTCAGCGCTTTATTTTCTCAGCAAAGGCGTTGTTGGGAAGATAAAGCGTTTCATTCTTTACGTATAGACCGCTAAATGAAGGAAAAAATTATTATTTACCAGGTTCTCCCTCGTCTTTTTGGCAATCAGAATACCAATTGCAAGGAGAATGGTACAATAGAAGAAAACGGTTGCGGAAAGCTTAATAACTTTACTGATGAGGTTCTGGCCCGTATTCATGACATGGGCTTTACACATATTTGGTATACAGGTGTGATTCGTCATGCCACACAGACAAACTACTCATCTTATGGAATTCCTACCCAACATGCTGAGGTGGTAAAGGGCAAGGCAGGTTCGCCATACGCCATCACCGATTATTATGACATCGATCCGGATTTGGCGGAGAATGTCAGTCTAAGAATGAAGGAGTGGGAAATGCTTATTGAGCGCACGCATAAGGCTGGTATGAAAGTTGTGATGGACTTTGTGCCAAATCATGTGGCTCGTGAGTATCATTCCATTTGCAAACCGGCAGGTGTACGAGATTTGGGAGAAGATGATGATCCTAACATGCATTTTTCTACCAAGAATAATTTCTATTATGCTTGGGGCGATTTAGATTTGAACGATGTTCGCCACTCTAAGCCGGAGTTCAAGGCTTTTCATGCCAAGGATGCCAAGATATATGAACAATATAAGGAGAGTCCTGCTAAGGCAACGGGTAACGACCGCTTTGACAACCGTCCTGGCTGCAACGACTGGTATGAGACCGTGAAACTCAACTATGGAGTGGATTATTGTGATGCGGGAGGCAGAAGCTATCATTATGAGCCTGTGCCAAATACATGGGGCAAGATGACGGATATCCTGCTTTATTGGGCAAGCAAGGGTGTAGATGGTTTCCGCTGCGATATGGCAGAGATGGTGCCTACTGCATTCTGGTCTTATGCTACGCAGATATTGAAATCGAAGTATCCTCACATTGTTGTAATCGGTGAGGTATATGATCCTAACCAGTACCGCAACTATGTGAAGGCTGGTTTCGATTATCTTTATGATAAGGTGGGAATGTATGATTGCCTGCGTGGTGTGGTTCGGGGTGAGCGCCCTGCTGCCAGTATCACTCATGAATGGCAGGTGGTGGATGATATCCGCCAGCACATGCTCTATTTCCTGGAAAATCATGATGAGCAGCGCATCGCCAGCGATTTCTTCTGTGGTAATGCCATGAAGGCAATTCCTGCAGCAGCCATGAGTCTCTTCTTCCAGAAGAATCCTTTCATGCTTTATAGCGGACAGGAATTTGGCGAGAAGGGTATGGATAAGGAAGGATTCAGTGGCAGAGATGGTCGCACCACGATATTTGATTATTGGAGTCCTGAGACTTTGACGCATGCTTATCAGGAAAATGCAGAGGACGTATATACCCAAGAACAGAAGTATTTGGCAGCCACTTATCGCCAGCTTCTACGTCTCGCCAATGAGGAGAAAGCGATTCGAGAGGGTGAAACCTTCGATTTGATGTATGTGAATCCGTGGTCTGAAGGCTTCGATCCGCGCACCAACTTTGCTTTCCTTCGCAAGAAGGATGATGAGGTGATGCTCATCGTACTCAATTTCTCTCAAGAGACTCGTCAGTTGCAGGTTTGCATTCCTGGTCACGCCTTCGATTTCTTCCAAATCAAGGAAGAAGAGGTTCTTGTCACAGAACTGTTCTCTGGTGGTAAGAAGAAGGTAGAACTGAAGAAGGATGGCGTGTTCCCAATATCAATGGATGCCAATGGAGTAAGAATTTATAAATTCAATGTCAAGATGGAGGAAATTGATTTCGTATTGAATGAGCACCACAAGGAGGAGTACCCTCCTGCTCATACGGCTGAGCATCTGCTCAACCAGTTGATGGTTCGCATGTTTGGTTGCGAGCGTAGTCGCAATGCCCATATTGAGCGTAAGAAGAGTAAGATGACTTTTGTTGTCGATCATAAGCCAACTCGTCAGGAGGAAAAGACGATAGAAACGGAAATGAATCGCTTGATAGAGGAAGATATGCCTGTGACCTATGAGTTTGTGGATCGCGACCATATTCCTGCGAATGTTAAGATTGATCGTTTGCCGGATGATGCAAGTGAAACTTTGCGTCTGGTACGCATTGGTGATTACGATGTTTGTCCATGTATTGGCAAGCATGTACGTTCTACGGCGCAGATTGGTAAGTTTGTATTGCTCGGAACAAATTGGGATGAGCATGCCCATTCATTGCGTATTCGTTTCAAGATCGTGCAGTAGTGATAAAATATAGTAACGATATAAAAAAAGCAGCAATGGCTATACTTTTCAGTAGTAGCTATTGCTGTTTTTTTCTTATATAGCAAGATGTGATTTTTTCTCCTGATATAAATTGTTTATGCACCAGGGAGAATTCTTCGTTCAGCGTCTTTGAATGTCGGTTCAGCGTCTTTGAATGTCGGTTCAACGTCTTTGAACGGCAGTTCAACGTCTTTGAATGACGGTTCAACGTCTTTGAATAGAAATTTATCCTATAAGAGAGAAACATTTATTGAGGTATAGATGCTTTTCTATGCCTTTTGACATCTTTGTTAGTGTCAGTCTTATCCTATAAATACGTTTCTTTGTCTGTGCTCGTCTGATGGGCACATACGGACCAACTGATGGGCACATACGGACCAACTGATGGGCACATACGGACCAACTGATGGGCATCGATGGATCAACAGACGAGCACTCACTGCTCGTCACGTGAGCATTGAGTGCCCATAGTATAGAGTGATTTTTGGGCACTTTGTGCAAAAAGAGCATCAAAAGTACGTCATTTATCAGAAAAAATAGAAAGGAAAAAAATAATCTCTTCAAAGCTTGCCAGTTCCATTTCTTTTTGTTATATTTGCAACCGTAAATATCAGTATATTGAAGATAAAGGCTGATATATGGGATAAATATCATTATAATGATAGATAAATAAATGAAAGATTATGGCAGATTTATATGAATATTCAACTCCTGAGTTGGTACGCTTGCTGGGAGTGAGATTCAAGGAATATAGAATGAGATGCAATCTCACCCAGAAAGAGGTAGCCGAGCTTACGGGGCTTGGTTTGACCACCATCCACAAGTTTGAGAATGGAACGGCAGGTAATCTTTCGCTATCCACTTTTCTCCTCTTGCTGAAGGTGGTGGGGCAGATTGATGCCATCAATGATGTGCTTCCAGAACTTCCTCCTTCACCTTATCTGATGAGAAAGGATGAGAAGAAGGCACAGAGAATTCGTCATACTAAATTATAACTGGCTATGGTAAATACTTTGAGAGTAATGCTTTGGGGCGAAGAGATTGGTCGCTTGGCATGGGATGATCGCCGCAGGTTATCGTACTTCACATACAATCCTGAGTTCTTGAAGAAGGGAATTGATGTTTCTCCTCTTCAAGCTCCTGTGCGTGGTATTCGTGCAATGACACCCGTGTGGGGAGAGGATACCAGAATGTACCAGAAACTTCCTGCTTTTTTGGCTGATTCGTTGCCGGATGCCTGGGGTAATCAGCTTTTCGAGCTTTGGAGAATTCAAAATCATATTCCTAATGCTGATATAACTCCGTTGGATAAACTTTCCTTTATCGGTAAGCGAGGCATGGGGGCATTGGAATTCTTACCAGAGGTGGCAAAGACGGATAAGGCAGAAATGATAGATGTCAAGTCGTTGGCAGACTTGGCTGAGCGCATTTTCATCGAACGTGAAAATGCCCACATTATGCTAGAGGAATCTATCACGATGCAGTCCTTGCTTACGGTGGGAACATCGGCTGGTGGACGCCAGCCTAAGGCTATCATTGCCATCGATAAAACTACGGGGGAGATACGGAGCGGTCAGGTGGCTGGGCTGCAGGATTATGATTACTATATATTAAAATTTGGCGATACGAAATATAGTTCTGCCGAGATAGAGATGACCTATTACGAGATGGCCATCAAGTCGGGAATAGATATGATGCCATCCAGACTCTATGAGATAGAGGGAAACAGGAATTTCATAACGAAGCGTTTCGATCGAGATGGTGAGCGGAAGTTGCATACACAGACCCTTGCTGCGATTTCTCCGGAAACCGATAGCTATGAGGGACTTATTGCTGTCTGCAGGAAATTGCATTTGCCAGAGACTGATTGTCAGGAAGTATTTCGCAGACTTGTGTTCAATGTCCTTTCCAACAATACGGATGACCATACAAAGAATTTCTCTTTTGTTATGGACGAGGCGGGGCTTTGGCGTTTGTCGCCAGCCTACGACCTCACTTATATTATAGATACAGGAGGCTATTTACCCAATACGGGTCATTGTATGTATGTAAGGTCTAAGCTGCATCATATTTCTTACGATGATGCCATTCAGTTTGCCAAGGACAGTGGCATTCGGCGTGCTGATGCAATCATCAGGGAAGTAGCTGATTCTCTGCGGCAATTCCGTGAAATTGCCAAGCGGTATGAGGTTCAAGACAGATGGATCTGTTCCATTGAGTCAGCGATAAATGCTCATCTCGTATCATGGGGGTTGGAGGATAAGGGCGACAGTTTGGTTGCTTTTGAGATTGATGGCAAAAGTTGTACAGATGTTCGTATAGAGCAGGCGTACAAGGGCAACTTCCATTTGTATGCAAGTATAGATGGGAGAGAGTATAAGTTTGTTATCGGAAAGAATAAGCCAGAATATGCTTTGATTCAAGAGTTGGGAGTATCCAATCTTCCGGAGTCGATGCTTAGAGATTTGGTCGCGAAATATCTGGTGAGATAGAAGAGTAGTGATTATGTTGAGTCTTTTTTTCAATGAAATTCCTTGGGATTGGCAAGAAAATTAATTATTTTCTTGCCAGTCTCATTCCTTTTTATTACCTTTGCATTTGTCTTGCTGTGGATGGCTGGCATTGAGATGCTGGCTATGAAATGAAAGTCCATGGCTTGGCCTATCATAATAAGAAAGACGTTTGCTTTACGTTTTCTTCTGTTCAATTGAAACGTAGGAAATTTCAAAGGGTGTTCAGATGAAGACAGCGGTGGGCGTCTACCCATCGTGTATATTTACACTATGGCATAGGTGTGCTCTTTTCATTCGTATGGAGAGGGTGCATCCTGTGCCGTACACAAAATATATACCTATTGGCGTAGGCTTCTATTGCTTCTTATCTTTGACACCCAGGGCTCTTCCTACGGCCTCAATTGACAAGGATATTGATAGCAATATGATTCCTGCGCCTTTTCTTTGTAAATGATTGTGTGTAAGTGATATAGAAGTAATTGATTCTACTTAGGGAGTCGGGTAGATTAGAAATGAAAATCGACCTAAGTATGATCATCGACAACAAACAAGATAGAGATCCTAATGACGGAATTAACACCACGACAGTTTGGGATTACATGAAGTACTATACCGACCCAG
Source organism: Prevotella sp. Sow4_E9_plate (assembly GCF_052116205.1). Classification (NCBI taxonomy): domain Bacteria; kingdom Pseudomonadati; phylum Bacteroidota; class Bacteroidia; order Bacteroidales; family Prevotellaceae; genus Prevotella; species Prevotella sp. Sow4_E9_plate. The sequence continues at coordinate 200,270 of NZ_JBQKLN010000001.1, forward strand.
AGAAGAACAGGGAAGGTGTACTCGATATAGTGACGGGATTCTTTTCGGTAACAGGTCTGGAACTGTTGGGTAAGCACTTCTCGCCCAACAATGAGTATCGTATGGTGCTGGCTCAGATGGTTGCCGACGATCAGTTCCAAGACCATATCCTCGACTTGCTCAATGATGACTGTGGCATAGAGAATGCACTCCATCTGAGTGATGCCGCCAAGAATGCCCTTGAGTTCCTGCGCCGTGACAAGGTGCATGTCAAGGCAATTATCAATGCCTTTTGCCATGCCAAACTCTATCTCTTTAAGGATAATCATGACCCTGCCCACAACTATTATGTGCAGGGCAGTAGCAATTTGACTTATGCGGGCTTGGGATATACTCCTTCCTCTAATGTGGAGCTGAACCTTGCCGACACAGGCAACTCCGATACCTACCGTTCTCTCCGTTCCTGGTTTGAGGAACAGTGGACTTCGGTAGCAAAAGAAAAAATGCCAGAGGATAGAGAGAAACCTAAGGGAGCGCAAATAGATGTGAAACAATACTTTATCCAAGAGATAGAGAAAATTTTCCGCAAATATACACCAGTGGAAATCTATTATAAGATACTCTTCGAGTTGTTCAATTCCGATCTCGACTTGGATGGCGGCATTGAACACCGACAGGATATGCAGCTTTTGCAGACCAGTGTGATTTGGAACACGCTTTTCAATTACCAGCAGAAGGGTGTCATCTCTCTGATAAAAATGCTCCGTAAGTATAATGGAGCTATCCTTGCCGATGCTGTGGGTCTTGGTAAAACCTTCTCTGCATTGGCTGTCATCAAATATTTCCAGACTCAGAATTATCTTACAGTCTTGCTCTGTCCAAAGAAGTTGGAGCAAAACTGGGACCAGTATCTCCGCCGTTGCAACTCCCGTTTCGAGAAGGATGAGTTCGACTATATCGTCCGTTTCCATACCGATATGCAGAACGACCGTATGGAGGAGCGATACACCGATGCCAAGTTGAGCTATCTTCAGACGAGAAAGAAGATTCTGGTTGTGATAGACGAGAGCCACAATCTGCGCAATGAGAAATCTGGCAGATATCAGGAGTTGATGGCGAAACTTATCCAAAATAAGGAGGGACAGGAAAACAGGGATGTAAAAGTCCTGATGCTCTCAGCTACTCCTATCAACACCGGCTTGAACGATGTGAAGGGACAGTTCAACCTCATCGGTCATGGCAAGGATGATGCTTTCGACAATGATGACTTCGGTGTGGAATCGCTTACCAACCTTTTCAAGGATGCGCAGACCAAATATACCCAGTGGTGCAACAATCCCGACAGAACCATCGGTGGATTCATCGCCACCTTGCCTCCTAAGTTCTTCAATCTGACAGACAAGCTTATCGTGGCTCGTACACGAAAGTTGATTGAGAAGACTTTGGGCGAAGACTTGGGCTTCCCAGACAAGGAGAAGCCTGTCAATATCTATCAGGGCGTGGAGCATCTAGGCAAGCTGCAAACCACGGAAGAAATTTATCAGAAGTTCGATGAACTTAGCCTTACCGCCTATCAGCCAAGTCTTTATCTCGAAGTGAATAAGAAAAAGGCTCGAAAGGGAGCGGCTAAGGATTGGGATGACAACGTAAACCGCGAACGTTTTCTGGTCAAGATGATGGGTGTCTTGTTTATGAAGCGTCTGGAAAGTTCCTGGTATTCTTGCATGACTACGGTGAAGAAGGTACTCGATGTGCATGAAAGCACCTTGAAACTTGCCTTGGAGTTCAAGGAAAAAGGTGGCAATGGAGCTATCTCTACTGGTGGAGGAGAAGGTAATGCAGATTTTGATGATGAGGAAATCGATGACCTGATGGACGAGGCTTATTCCCTCCGTAAGGGAACCATAAAACTTTCGGATATGCAGAACTTGGGTGGTTTCATCCGAAATCTGCAGATGGATGTCAATAAATTGAAGGAAATCTACAAGAACTTCGAGGCTTTTGCTGCTGACTATGAGGCTGGCAAGGAGAAAGACTTGAAGTTGGAAGAACTTGTGAGAATTCTCAACGAGAAGAAGAAAACCAAAAACAAGAAGGTCGTTATCTTCACCGCCTTTGCCGATACCGCTCAGTTTATCTTCGATAAGTTGAAGAAGCGAGGTTTCTCTCGCATGGCTTCTGCTTCGGGACAGAATGTCTTTACCACAGGTACTCACAGTACCAAGAACTTCACCGCAGTGCTTGAAAGTTTTGCGCCTTATAGCAAGCTCTACAAGGAGAAAGACTGGAGCGGCATGTATGCTGATGCCCGACTAGATAGAGCCAAATATTATAATGATGAGAAGCAACGTTGGAATGTAAGTTACGAGAAGTGGCTGGAGCTGATAGCGCAATATGATACAAAGACCTTGGAGCAGGTAAATGATGGCATAGATATCCTGATAGCCACCGACTGCCTGTCGGAAGGTCAGAATCTGCAAGATGCTGATACGCAGGTTAACTTTGATATCCATTGGAATCCGGTTCGTCTCATCCAGCGTTTCGGTCGTATCGACCGTATCGGTTCGCCTAACAAGGTGATCCGTTGTGTTAACTTCTGGCCAGCCAAATCGTTTGAGGATTATCTTCATTTGGAGACCCGCATACAGAATCGTATGTCGTTGATGAAACTGGTGGATACCGAGACTCAGGAACTTGATGAGAAGTTCAAGAAGATGGTAGAGGACAATCCTCTGCAAGACAAGAATGCCGACCGTCTGCTGGAGGAACTCCAGAACAACAGCATCTCCGATATAGAGTCGCCAAAGACCTTGTCGCTCAAGGATTTCTCCTTTGAGACCTATCGCCAGGACTTGCTCGATTTCCTCGACAAGAACCGGGATGTGTTCCGTCGTATGCCGAATGGTATCTTCTCTGGTTTCCGCTTCGACGATACCCTCTTTGAGAAGATACCTGAAAGTCTGGTTGCCGTGGTAGGCTATCCCCACAGAAAGCAGGGCAGCAATAAACCATATACCGAGCTATATCTGATGTGTCAGCCGGTGGATACTCATCTTCCTGCCACTTATCAGGAACTGAATAGAGCCGAGATTCTGGAGTTCCTGAGAACCAACAAAAATCAGGAGCGGTATGTGCCAGACTGGATAGAAAGCAATGACAACGAACGAATCAGCAAGCTTTCGGGAATATTGAAGGAGTGGATGAAAAGTAAGGTGCCACAGCAGGCTACCTCAATCATCCTCGACATAGCGAAGTCGCACAAGGCAGGTGGCTTGTTTGCTAACCCGAAAAAGAGAGATGCTAAGGGTAAGTTGTTGGAAGAGAAATTCAAGATAGAGAACTTCGACTTGATAGTTTGGGAATATGTTAGTAAAAAATAAGAAATATGGAAAAGATATTGCGACTCTTTAAAGAGTCTTCATTATATGATGCTTGCTTGCAGATGCTGAATCATCTGCAGGTTTCGGTGAATGAAGTCACCCGTGAACCTATACCTTTCGTGGATTTGTATCAGGGAGCTTATTCTGTCACCTTGCCTATCGCTTTGAGAGAAGTGGTGGACAAGTTGGCTTCCACCTATTATATAGGTAATATTGATGAGGCTACCCTTGCTGGTCATGGCAAGGGAATGAGTATTGATGAGGTGAATGCCGAAACCCAAGAAGGCAAGTATGACGGCATGATGGTGTTTGCCGTAGATGTGAAGGAAGGCATGGAACTTACCCGACAGGAGAGTACCATCTTGACTCGTGGCTTCAACCGCATCGCTTCAGCCCAGCCTGTCATCTTGTTTATCCGTCAGGGAAAATACCTGTCACTTTCTACTTGCGAGCGAATGAAGTATTCGCAGGAGTGGCGCAATGGAGGTAGCGAGAAGTTGGGAAAGGTAAGCATCCTCCGCAATATCAATTGCGAGCATCCACACCGTGGACATCTTGATATCTTAGAGGCGTTGGGCGACAAGACTTATCCTTCGTTCGAGCAACTGTACAAGCATTGGATGGAGGTGTTCTCAAACGAGCTGCTTACCAAGAAATTTTATAGTGAACTGAGCGATTGGTATGCTTGGGCGGTGCAAGTGGCTCGTTTCCCTAACGATTTGTGTACCAATGAGGATGACGAGAGATTCAATCATGAGGCTTGCATCCGATTGATTACCCGTTTGATTTTCGTCTGGTTCTTGAAACAGAAGCATTTGATACCAAATGAATTCTTTGATGAGGATTACATTCGGGAGCATTTTATAGAGAACTTCGACCCACATGATCGCAAGAGTCTTCTGTATGATACAGAGAAGAGTAAGTATTACAGGTTGATATTGCAGAACCTCTTCTTTGCCATGCTCAATCGTCCGATTGTGGCAGAGGGCAAGGATGAAGCTAACAATCGTCGTTTTCGTGCCAAGGTTGTGAAGGGTGGCAAGAACTGGGATTTTAATGTGAACAATCTGATGCGCTATGAAGGCGACTTTATGCCTGGTGGTGCAGAGGAGTTCTTGCGCCTTGCCAATAGCAACGTGCCTTTCCTGAATGGTGGCTTGTTTGAGTGCTTGGATGACAAGATCAACAGAATATACTATGATGGTTTCTCGGAGAATGAAAAATCGTTGTCGCAATTGTTTCTTCCTGATTATCTGTTCTTTGGTGATGAGGTGGGTGCGAGCATCGACTTGTCAAAATGGTATGGTGACAAGAAAAAGAAGAATGTTTCAGCGCAAGGCATCATCGACATCTTGCGTCATTATTGCTTTACGGTAGAGGAGAATACGCCTTATGACCAGGAGGTTAGTCTCGATCCTGAGTTGCTGGGTAAGGCATTCGAGAATTTGTTGGCTGCTTATAATCCGGAGACACAGACTTCGGCTCGTAAGCAGACGGGTTCTTTCTATACTCCTCGTGAGATTGTGCAATATATGGTGAACGAGAGTTTGGTAGCCCATCTTAAGCGAGTTTGTGGAGAACAGGACGAGGCTTTGTATCGCCAGCTCTTGAGTTATTCTACGGAAGATGTTTCTGTGACTGAAGAGCAGAGTCATAACATCATGGATGCACTTTATCATTGTCGTGTACTCGACCCAGCTTGTGGCTCGGGTGCATTTCCTATGGGCATACTTCAACAGATGGTTCATGTGCTGAAGCGTATTGACCCAACAAATGAGAAGTGGAAGGATTTTATGATAGACCGTGCCATCAGTCAGAGTAAACAAGCCTTTGCCGTAGATAGTGAGACGGAGCGTAGGGAGCGTTTGGCGGACATCGAAAGTGCATTCAATCAGAGTGTGAACGATCCGGATTATGCCCGAAAACTCTATCTTATAGAGCATTGTATCTATGGTGTGGATATTCAGCCGATTGCTACTCAGATAAGTAAGTTGCGTTTCTTTATTTCCTTGGTTGTTGATCAGCGACCAACGGATGATGCTACCCATAACTTTGGTATCCGTCCGTTGCCTAACTTGGAGGCTAAGTTTGTGTCTGCTAATACATTGATACCTGTGGAGTATGATAGTAGTTTGGTGGATGGAGCACCAGATGTAATCAAGTATAAGGAGCTGTTGAAGGAATTGAACCACAAGATTTTCTTGGCTCGTCGCAATATCGACAAGCAGAATTTGAAGAAGCAAATCAAGGAAACCCGTAAGGCTTTGGCTGATGCCATCGAGGAAACAGGTTTTGTTTCGCATGGTGCAGCCCAGCAGTTGGCAGATTGGGATATGTTCGACCAAAATACCTCTTCTTCTTTCTTTGACCCAGAATGGATGTTCGGGGTTAAGGGAGGGTTTGATATTGTCATTGCTAATCCGCCGTATGTAACTTATAAAGGAAAACAAAAAATTGAAATTTCTGATTCAGAATTACGTAAGCTCCTCTCTTTATATGTAAATTCTGCAGAATACAAGGTTAATAGTTATGCCTTGTTTATAGAGTTCAGTTTGGGGGCTTTGAATAGTAATGGAATCTTGTCTTTTATTATACCAAGTACAATTCTTCAGAATGAATACTTGAAAAAGATTCGTAAATATATTATTACGAAAAATTCTATTCAGCAAATTGTTAGTTTTGGTAATAAGGTGTTCGGCGCAGTAACAGATTCTATTATATTACAATGTTCTAGATATTCTGTTTCAAATACTTTATATGTTCGAAAAGAAGATTTGGACTTTAATCATTTCGAAGAACAAAGAGTTTTTAATCAAATGGATTGGAATGATGGTTCTTCCTATTCGATTAATTTGAGGTCTTCTAAAAAATCAAATATGATTTTTTTTAAAATGGAAAATTGTCCATATGTTTTGGGAGATTTATATAAGGTTTATGTTGGAATAGTAGCTAATGGAATAAAGAATTTTTTATCAAATGAAAAATTGGGGAAAACTTATGTTAGTTATCTTCAAGGTAAGCATATTGCTCCATATCAGTTGAAACCTGTATCTTTATATTTGAATTTTCAGAAAGAATTATTACATAGTAATACTGATGAAACTGTGTATAATTTGCCTGAAAAAATATTGGTAAGAAAGACCGGAAATGTCCTTATGGCTGCATTAGATGATAAGCAGTATTATACGGATCAAAGTTTGTATAATTTGTATTTAAAGCAAGGAAGTACTTATAATAATAAAGTGTTATTAGCGATACTAAATTCAAAATTAATGAATTTTTATTATAATACTAAGCTGATAACAAATGCAGATGTCTTTCCGTACATAAAGGGCATTCATTTGAAATCGTTCCCTTTACCTAATGTGAGTAATGAATATATTCAACGTATAGAGCAACGAGTTCTGCAACTCCAAACAGCTTTATGTAAAGGTAATGATGATGTAGAAGAAAAGCTGTTTGAAAATATTGACGAATTGGTCTATAAACTATATGGCTTGACCTACGACGAAGTTCTCATCGTTGACCCAGATACTCCAATCACTCGTGAGGATTATGAGGCATACAAAGGTGAATAATATAAGAATGATAATATGAGCAAGATACAAGATTATTATGATTTTATAGATAAGTTCAAGGGCGACTTGAAGCCTCGCTTGCAGACAGAACTTGAACAGTTGGAAGATTCGCTAATAGCAGAGGAAATCCTCCCTGCTATCAGCGAGTCGGTGGCTCCTGTGCTTGGTATCCTTCGTCGTCATCTCACTCTCGTCGTGGATTACGACCCAGAGAGCGGCATCACCGTGAAGACCACTCGTGGGAAGGTGGAGGTGGATGAACCAACGGCAAAGAAATATAAAATACCATCTACAAACAAAGTGGTGAAAGTAGCGGAGGCAAAGCCGGTGAGTGGGGAAGAGCCAGAGCCAAACAAGCCTCAGAGAGCCAAGCGCAGTCCAAACACAGGTCTTTGTGTCTGGTTGCCTAACGGCGAGTTTATCCAAGCCAAGAAGGCAAACCTCACGATGGTTGAGGCTGTGAAATGGGTTGGGGTAGAAACTGTTGCTGCTCTTGGACTCCCTCATGATGGCGACTATCTTGTATCCAAGAAGGAGCATCCGAAATATGCTGGAGAACAGCAATCTCTCCCCAACGGCTATCTCCTCAATACCCATTCCAGTACAATGACCAAGAAACAACAGTTGGAGAAAATCTCCAAGGCTTTAAACTTGGGCTGGAGAGTGGAGATTGTCAAGTAAGAAGAAACCTCGGAAGCCTTTGCTATTTATAAGTGGGTAATCCGAGGTTTTATTTTATTTTTCTTGCTCAAAAGTTTGTATTATCAATAATTATTCGTATCTTTGCAGTGTCAGTTCCCACCAAGCCTCTCAGCGATGCTCAAATGCGTGGGGCTTTTTCTTTAGCTCAAGTCTTTTCAAAAACATCTCTCCGGCTATAGAGTCTGAAGAATATGTTCCAGTTCATCAAGTTCTTCCTCCTTTGTTGCCCAACTCGTTACAAATCGGCAAATGATTTCGGTATCGCTCTTTCTTTCCCATATTTCGAATGCAACTTTCTTGGAAAGAGCATCGTAGAGTGAAGGTGAAAGTACGACAAACTGCTGATTGGTTGGAGAATCGTAGGCGATAGCGATGCCATGCTTCTGGAAGATGCTGCGGATACGGGTAGCCATGGCGATGGCGTGGCGCGATATCTTGAAATAGAGGTCTTCCGTAAACAGCGTGTCAAACTGGATGCCTAGCATTCTGCCCTTGGCAAGCAAGGCTCCATGACGTTTTATGTTAGTGAAGAAATACTTTGGTGCCTTCATGCCTGAGAATACTACAGCTTCGCCCATCATGGCGCCCACCTTGGTTCCACCTATATAGAATACATCACAATGCTTGGCAAGGAATGGCAAGTCATAGTCGCATGCCTCTGAAACCAGACCGTATCCCAGTCGTGCACCATCGATGAAGAGGCGGAGGTTATATTTCTGGCAGGTTGCATATAGCGCAGTCAACTCTTCCCTGGTGTAGACCATTCCGAACTCTGTCGGCATCGAGATATAAACCATGCCTGGCTGCACCATGTGAGGATGCGTTTCATCGGCAAGGAAAGTATCCATATATGCAGACAGGGTGCTGGATGTTAGCTTGCTGTTCTCTCCCGGTAGCGTAATGACCTTATGACCAAATGCTTCTACTGCTCCAGATTCATGTACCTCGATATGACCGGTCTCCACACAGATAACTCCTTCGCATCCCATGAGTACGGAGTCGATAACGGTGGTGTTGGTCTGTGTACCGCCTATCAGGAAGAACACTTCAGCATTCTCATTGTCCACGGCTTTACGGATTTTCTCTTTTGCAGATTCTGAGTATGGATCAAAACCATAACCGGATGTTTTCTCACTGTTTGTCTTGCCAAGAGCCTCTAGAATCTCTGGCAGCATACCATTGTTGTAATCACTTTCGAATGAAATCATATGATATAATGATAATATTAGATAATCACCGCCGTTCCGCTGCATGTTACCATCAGCATGGAGCCGCTGTTGCCTACGGTTTCGTAATCCAGGTCGATGCCCACGATGGCGTTGCAGCCTAGGGATGCAGCACGGTCGGCCATCTCTCTGAGGGCTGTATCCTTGGCCTCGCGGAGTGTACTTTCGTAAGAACCGCTTCTGCCACCGATTACGTCACGAACGCTGGCAAAGAAATCCTTCACAAAGTTGGTACCGATGATGGTTTCGCCAGTTACTACGCCACGATATTCACGGATAGGGTGGCCTTCTATGGTTGGAGTTGTACTTAAAATCATAATTTTTTCCTTTCTTTTTATGTTATTATCAATGTTATTTATAGCTTAGACGATAAAAGATAGCAAAAGGTTGCAGAAAATCAAAAAATATTTGTTACTTTTGCATCTTAAGATAAATATTTATGGGTTATATGAACAAGAGATTGATGTTTTCGGCAGCACTCATGATGGTGCTGCTTTCGGCAAACGCTCAGAAAAGAGCGTTAAACTGTCTTATATATAATAAGGTATAAGCAAGAAAAAAAGCTCCATTCGTATCTGATTGCGAATGGAGCTTTTTTCTTAGAATTAAAAATTTACTTTGTTTCCTGTTCTTCCTGCATATCCAGATACTGGTTATCCTGATCGTAGAACTCATACTGGAGGAATGCCAGTTTCTGAGATGGAATCACATTGAAGCCGAAACCATACTTAAACTGCCATCTCCGTTTCAGGGAAATGAAGCCCTTGTTGATGAAGGCAGCTACGTAAGGATTTACGTACAAAGTGAATTTCTTGACGCCAATCTTGTTGACTAGGCGGTCGATTTTTCTTTCCAACTGGTCGGTGAAGAGAATGCTCGATTTGATTTTGCCCGTGCCGAAGCAGGTTGGGCAGGTTTCCTCTACGTTTACGTCCATCGCAGGGCGAACACGCTGGCGGGTAATCTGCATCAGTCCGAACTTGCTCAAAGGAAGGATGTTGTGCTTGGCACGGTCCTTCTGCATATTCTTGCACATGCGTTCATAGAGCAACTGTCGGTCTTCTGCAAGATTCATGTCGATAAAGTCGACAACGATGATGCCTCCCATATCTCGGAGACGCAACTGTCTTGCCAACTCATCGGCAGCGCCGAGGTTTACATCGAGAGCATTTGCTTCCTGACCTTTCTCACGAGTACGATTGCCGCTGTTTACATCGACAACATGCAAAGCTTCGGTGTGCTCAATGATGAGATATGCACCATGCTTGTAGTTGACAACACGACCAAATCCAGCTTTAATCTGCTTGGTGATGCTGAAGTTGTCGAAGATAGGCACCTTACCAGTGTAGAGCTTGACTATGCCCGCCTTTTCAGGGGCTATTAGAGAAACATAGTCTTTTACATCGTTCATTACTTCTTCATCGTTGACGAAGATGTTCTCGTAAGATGGGTTAAACAAGTCACGCAAGAGAGCGACGGCTCTTCCGGTCTCCTCGAATGCGAGTTGCGGGCGCTGCTGGGTCTTCTGTACCTTGGCGATAGCATCCTCCCATCGCTTCACCAGGACTTTCAGCTCAGCATCGAGTTCAGCGACTCTCTTACCTTCAGCCACAGTGCGGACGATAACACCGCAATTCTTTGGTTTGATGCTGTGCATGAGTTGCTTGAGTCGGGAACGTTCTTCACCGCTTTTGATTTTCGACGAGACAGAAACTTTATCACCGAATGGCATGAGTACCAAGTATCGACCAGCGAATGAAATTTCGCCTGTGAGTCGAGGACCCTTGGTAGAAATTGGTTCCTTAACGATTTGTACCAGCACTTCCTGTCCTGTTTTCAAGACATTCTGAATGCTTCCGTCCTTTTCCAGTTCTGGCTGCTTGCTGGCTTTAGAGAATGGGAAAAGTTTCTTTCTGTCGCTCTGTACTTGTTTAAGGTACTTCTGGTAGGAATTGAAATGACTTCCTAGGTCAAGATAATGAAGAAAGGCGTCGCGTTCATAACCTACATCTACGAAGCAAGCGTTAAGACCTGGCATCAGTTTCTTAACTTTTGCGATATAGATGTTTCCCACAGAGAACGAGGCCTCACGAGGTTCATTCTGATATTCTACCAGTTGTTTATCCTCCATGAGTGCGATAGAGATGTCCTTCTGTTGGACGTCAATTACAACTTCGCTTGTCATAGTCTTCAATTAATCTTTTTACACATTAAACTTATTGGTTACTAGAAGAAAGTCTTAGTAATCAATTTAGTAGTTACTAAAAAGGGGCATGCCTATCCCTTTTGATACGACACGCCCCCTCAGTCGACGAACTGACTGAGAGCAAATCAGCTTAAAAAAGCTTACTTGCTCTTATGTCTGTTCTTACGTAATCTTTTTTTACGCTTGTGAGTAGCCATCTTGTGGCCCTTCTTTTTCTTTCCGTTTGGCATGATTTTAAAATTTTAAAATATTGTTATTATAATAAATGATATCTCGCTAAAGAAATATTCTCTAAATTATAGCTAAAGTAAATCGACCTCTGCGATTACTTAGCTGCGTTCTGCATCTCCTCGATGAAACTCTTAGAAGGCTTGAAACTTGGCAAGTCGTGAGCTGGGATGGTGATGGTAGTATTCTTAGAGATGTTACGAGCAGTCTTTGCTGCACGATGCTTGATGTTGAAGCTACCGAAACCGCGCATAAATACGCTATCCTTCTTCTCGATCAGGCACTTCTTGACTTCGTCCATGAATGCCTCTACCACAGTGCTAACCTCTTTCTTAGGAATACCTGTGTTCATCGATACTTCGTTGATGATATCTGCTTTTGTCATTTCTTGTATATTTTGTTTATTTTACTTATTTATCTTAAATCGGTGTGCAAAGATACAAGTTTTTTATGATATAACAAAATAGTTAAGGTTTTTTTTGCAAAAAAAATGCTCTAAGTATTTGCATATTAGGTTTTTATTCTGTATTTTTGCATCAAAAATGAGAAAATATGGCTTTTAAGAGATATTTTACACTGATTGTGTTTGTGGCATTCGGCATCTTGTCGTTGGCTGCCAAGAGGGAATGGAAAGCGGATGATGTGCCGATTCCTTTCCTGCAGGATTCTACGCAATATGTTTCCGATCCTGATGGCTATTTAGATAAGGCGCAGAAGGATTCTGCCAATTTCTATCTGCAGAAGTTGAAGTTGGAATGTGGTGTGCAGAATGTGCTTATCATTGTGGGCAAGGTGGATAATCAGGATGCTTTCCGGATGGCACAGGATGTGGGCAATAAATATGGTATCGGATATAAGAAAAGCCGAAGAGGATTGGTCGTCGTCATCGCTGTAGAAGACCATAAGTATTTTATCGCTCCCGGTAGTGGACTGGAGGGCGAGTTGACGGATGTAGACTGTGATGATATCGCTAGGGCTTGCATCGTGAAGAACATGCGGGAAGACAAACCTGGAGAGGCGGTTGCCTCCGTGAGTCGTGCTATATATAATAAGGTGAAAAGCGGACGCACCGGAATTGAGTCGGTAGACGAGGGGACTGTGAATGATGAAGAGGATTGGGCACTGGTTGTTATCCTGTTCCTTCTCTTTTTCGGAATCCCGATTTATTACCTCATCCGTTACATCCTGGAGCAGGTAGGTTTGGTAAAGCCAAGACCGAAGGGCAAGGGGAGAAACCAGTCGCGGAGAAGAAATGATGATGACGACTGGTTGCCGCCGTTCTTCATGGGCGGCGGAGGATTCTCTGGCGGTGGAGGAGGCGGCTTCTCTGGCGGATCCTTTGGCGGCGGAACTTTTTCAGGAGGTGGCTCCGGAGGAAGCTGGTGATAGTTAGTAGTTTACGCAGGTAATCAATAGTCAATAATATAACAATGTATAATTAATAAATAAAAGGATTATGAAGAAAACAGGATGGATTATCTTAGGCGTCATCGTTGTGTTGGTGCTATGGGTATTCAGTGGTTATAATGGTTTGGTAGAGAAGCAGGAGCAGGCTACCACCGAGTTGGCAAACGTACAGACTCAGTATCAGCGTCGTGCCGACATGATGCCACAGTTGGCTAAGATCGTGAAGGCGTATGCCAAGCATGAAAAGGAGACTTTCGAAGCTGTAACCAAGGCTCGTGCAGCTGTTGGTCAGGTTAAGCTGGATGCTAGCAATCTGACAGAAGCTAAGTTGAAGGAATATACGGCTGCTCAAGGAGAATTGGCGAATGCATTCTCCAAGTTGATGGTTGTTGCGGAAAAATATCCGGAGTTGAAGGCTAGTGAGAATTTCAAGTCTTTGCAGATTCAGGAAGAGGGTACAGAGAATCGTATCAGTGAAGCCCGTCGCAAATATAATGATGCTGTTCAGGCTTATAATCAGACAGCTAGAAAAATGCCAACTGCCCTTATTGCTGGTATTTTCAATTTCCAGACCATGCCGAAATTCGAGGCATCTGCAGGAGCAGAGAAGGCTCCAGATTTGGATATCTGATTCTGATAAAAATGATATGGAATTGTTTGTAGAATGATAGTCTAGCCAATGAAGGAATTCCTTCTTGGCTAGATTTTTTTGTTGTAATCTTCTTTCAAACTGAAAGTATCGCAATATTTTATATATATTTTGTAATTAAGATGATATGTTTTTCAGAAATTCTTTGTACCTTTGCACAAAATTTGGGAAATGTGATTGAAAAGTCACGATAACATTGATATTTCAACAAGGTAATTACAAATATGAAACAAACAAAGATTGTTGCTTCCATCAGTGATCGCAGATGCGATCAAGATTTTATCCGAAAACTGTTTTTTGCGGGTATGAACGTGGTTCGTATGAACACCGCACATGCTACAGAAGATGGAATCCGTACCATTGTCAAGAATGTTAGAGCCGTGTCTCCACATATTGGTATCATGATTGATACTAAGGGACCTGAGGTGCGTACTACTGACGTCAAGGAACCTATACATTATAATATAGGTGACGTGGTGAAAATCTTCGGTCGTCCGGAAATGGAGTCTTCTCACGATATCGTGAACTTAAGCTATCCAGATATTGCTGCTGACGTAAAGGTGGGTGATGACATCTTGTTTGATGATGGCGAACTCGACATGAAGGTGATGGAGGTTCAAGGACCTATGCTTGTGGCAGAAGTTCAGAACGAGGGTATGCTGGGTGCTCATAAGAGCGTGAATGTACCAGGTGAGCATATCGATTTGCCTGCACTTACGGAGAAAGACCGTAAGAATATTGAGCTGGCTATCGAATTGGATATTGATTTCATTGCTCACTCATTTGTGCGTAGTGCAGCAGATGTAAAGGCTGTTCAGGACATCTTGGATGCTCACAACAGTGATATCAAGATTATTTCTAAGATTGAAAACCAGGAGGGTGTAGATAATATTGATGAAATCATTGATGCTTGCTACGGCATCATGGTTGCCCGTGGAGATTTGGGTATTGAGGTGCCTATAGAGAAGATTCCGGGTATCCAGCGCCGAATCATCGCCAAGTGTGTGAAGGCTCAAAAGCCAGTTATTGTGGCTACCCAGATGCTTCATACCATGATTAAGAATCCGCGTCCTACCCGAGCAGAGGTAACTGATATTGCCAATGCTATCTTCTATCGTACAGATGCCTTGATGCTTTCTGGAGAAACTGCTAGCGGTAAATATCCAGTAGAGGCAGTTCAGACTATGGCTCGTATTGCCGAGCAGGCAGAGAAGGATAAGTCACCTCTTAACGACATCAATCCTATGGATGGCGGTAAAATAGACCAGAAACTCTTTTTGGCTCACGCTGCTATTGAAGCTACCAAGCAGTTGGGCGTGGCTGGTATCATCACTGATGGTGAAACCGGTCAGACTGCACGCGACTTGGCTGCCTTCCGTGGCCCAAATCCTGTACTTGCCATCTGCTATAAGGAGAAGCTTCAGCGCTGGTTGAACCTGAGCTATGGCATCATTCCTATTCATCAGAAAGATCATGTTTCTTCTAAGGATATGTTCACAGCTGCTGTGCGTATGCTTCGTCAGAAAGGATATCTGCAGGAAGAGAATAAGATAGCATACTTGAGTGGTAGCTTTGGCGAGGGTGGTGGCACTACCTTTGTTGAAATCAATAAGGTAAAGAAGATCTTCGACAATAGCTATACTTTCAATCTGCCATCAAATGGAATAGAAGACAAGAAATAAAAAGCCGTCAGGTTTTCGCTTCAGGAATGCAATTTGGGGTGAATTATAGTACTCTTTTCTTTGCGTGTGAAGCCAAAAAGGCTACATATTTCATAAAAAATAAATATTTCTGAAATTATTGGTGCAAAATATTTGCAGCATTCAAAAAAATGCTGTATTTTTGCACCAATAATGTATAACGAAATTTGTTTGTGATGAAAAAAATCATTCTTTCAGCGCTTGTCGCTTTAACTATGGTCTTGATGCTCGGCAGTTGCGGTAGCACCAAGAGCGTGGCTTATTTTCAAAACATTGATTCTATCAGTTTAGCGGGTTCTAGAATTCTTTATGAGGCAAAGATTATGCCTAAGGATGAACTGACCATTACCGTGATTACCACAGATCCAAAGGCTGCGATGCCTTTCAACTTGTCTGTTTCTAATACAATTGGTACTGGTGGACAGTTGAGTACTTCTGGCGGAACATTGCAGGGATACCTGGTAGATAATCATGGTAATATCGAGTTTCCTGTTGTTGGGACACTGCACGTAGGAGGCATGACCAAGAAAGAGGCCGAGGATCTTGTAAAGAGCAAGGTAAAACCTTATTTGGCAGAAACGGAAAATCCTATCGTCACTGTTCGTATGGCTAGCTATCATGTCTCGATATTGGGTGAGGTTACCAAGCCTGGTATAATTTCTGTACCACAGGAGAAGATGAGTATCCTTGAGGCTTTGGCGCAGGCTGGTGACTTGACAATCTACGGTAGACGTGATAATGTGATTCTGATTCGTCAGGATGCACAGGGTGAGAAACATTATCATCGTTTGAATCTTAATGATGCTAATGTCATCAGTTCGCCATTCTATTATCTTCAGCAGAATGATATTATCTATGTTGAGCCTAACAAGGTAAAGGCACAGAATTCTGCTATCGGTTCTTCCACTACATTGGTTATGTCGGGATTGAGCATTTTGACATCTATAGCCTCTTTGGTGGTCAATATCTTGCGATAAGTGAAAGAGAGAAAAGGTCAGGAATAATAAACAGATTTACAACATATAAAGATATATAAGTATGTGTGGCATAGTAGGATATTTAGGTAAGGGAGATGCTTATCCAGCTCTCATCAAGGGGTTGAAGCGTTTGGAATACCGCGGGTATGACTCTGCGGGTGTAGCCCTTATTAGCAATGATGGCTCTTTGAACGTATATAAGGCAAAGGGCAAGGTGGCAGATCTTGAAGCGTTCTGCTCAGACAAGGATATTTCTGGACATGTGGGTATCGCTCATACTCGTTGGGCTACACACGGAGAGCCTTCAGCTGTGAATGCTCATCCTCATTATTCTTCCAGCAAGAATCTTGCCATGATTCATAATGGTATTATCGAGAACTATGCCGACATCAAGAAAAACCTGATTGCCAAGGGTGTGGAGTTCAAGAGCGAGACCGATACAGAGGTCCTCGTACAGCTCATCGAATACATTCAGGTGAAGAAGGATCTTGATCTGTTGACTGCCGTTCAGGTAGCGCTCCGTCAGGTGATTGGCGCTTATGCCATCGCTATTCTTGACAAGCGTCACCCTGACCAGATTATTGCTGCCCGCAAGCAGAGTCCATTGGTTGTAGGTATCGGTGAGGACGGAGAGTTTTATCTCGGTTCTGATGCCAGTCCTATCATCGAATATACTGATAAGGTGGTTTATCTGGAGGATGGCAACATCGCTGTGATGCGTCTCGGTCAGGAATTGCAGGTCGTAAACATCCAGAACGTAAAGCTCAACCCTGAGGTGCAGACCGTGGACATTGACCTTGGTCAGATAGAGAAGGGCGGTTTCCCTCACTTCATGCTGAAGGAAATCTTCGAACAGCCTGAGTGCCTGCGCAACTGTATGCGTGGCCGTGTGGTAAGTCGCACCGTGGAAACCCGTGTGATGACAGATGGCGACGATACAACCTGCAAGACGGAGACAGAGATGGGCGTAGTGCTCAGCTCCATCACCGACCATCGCCAGCAGCTCCTCAATGCCAAGCGAATCATCATCGTGGCTTGTGGAACATCATGGCACGCTGGACTCATCGGCAAGCAGATGATAGAGAATTACTGTCGCATCCCAGTGGAAGTGGAATATGCATCAGAATTCCGTTACCGCAATCCTGTGGTAACGAAGGATGATGTCGTCATCGCCATTTCCCAGAGTGGTGAAACCGCTGATACCCTGGCAGCCATCAAGCTTGCCAAGGAGAGCGGTGCGTTTATCTATGGTATCTGTAACTCTATCGGTTCTTCCATCGCACGAGAGACAGATACGGGTACCTATATTCATGTAGGTCCGGAGATTGGTGTTGCCTCTACCAAGGCGTTCACCGGTCAGGTTACCGTTCTTATCCTCCTGGCACTTGCCATCGGTAAGGAGAGGGGAACCATCAGTGAAAACGAATATCAGAAGATTACAGAGCAGCTTTGGAACATTCCTGCCAAGATGAAGGAAGTGTTGAAGCTGAACAATAAGATAGCTGACTTGAGCCGTACCTTTACGTATGCGCGCAATTTCATCTATCTGGGTCGCGGATTCCAGTATCCTGTAGCCCTTGAAGGTGCATTGAAGTTGAAGGAGATTAGCTACATCCACGCTGAAGGTTATCCTGCAGCGGAGATGAAACATGGTCCTATCGCATTGATAGACAGCGATATGCCAGTGGTAGTTATCGCTACCCACAACTTCATGTACGAGAAGGTCTTGTCTAATATCCAGGAAATCAAGGCCCGTCAGGGTCGTGTCATTGCCATTGTGAGCAAGGGTGATGAAACTATTTCCAAGATTGCCGACGAAGTGATTGAACTCCCTGAGACCTTGGAGTGCCTGGAGCCATTATTGGCTACCATTCCTTTGCAGCTTCTGGCTTATCATGTAGCTGTATGTAAGGGCAAGGATGTTGACCAACCTAGAAATTTGGCCAAGTCAGTTACTGTCGAATAAAAAATAAAGGGAATCGTCGTTTCTTGACGTTTCCCTTTTTTTGGAGGGGTATCCCTTCGCAGTAGGTATATTCAAATTTAACTAAATAAGATAAAGGATAATTGAGAGATGGAACCATTGAAACATGAATGTGGCGTAGCAATGATCAGATTGCTCAAGCCATTGGAGTATTACCAGCAGAAGTACGGCACCTGGATGTACGCACTCAACAAACTCTATCTGATGATGGAGAAACAGCACAACCGTGGACAGGAGGGTGCTGGTATGGCTTGTGTCAAACTGGGCGGAAAGCCTGGTCATGAGTATATGTTTCGTGAGCGTGCAGAGGGTAAGAACGCCGTGACGGAGATATTCGGCAAGGCGAATGCCAACTTCAAGAACCTGACTCCCGAGCAGCTTGCTGATGCTAAGTTTGCCAAAGAGGAACTGCCTTTCGCAGGCGAACTCTACATGGGACACCTGCGCTACAGTACCACCGGAAAGAGTGGCATCCAGTATGTGCACCCATTCCTGCGCCGCAACAACTGGAAGGCGAAGAACCTCTGCCTTTGCGGCAACTTCAACATGACCAACGTAGATGAAATCTTCCAGGAGCTGACCAAGCAGGGCCAGAGCCCACGCATCTACAGCGACACCTACATCATGCTCGAACTGATGGGCCACCGACTTGACAGAGAGGTGGAGCGAAACTTCGTGGCAGCAAAGGCGATGGAGATGGAGAACACCGACATCACCAACTACATCGAAGACCACGTGAAGATGAGCAATGTGCTCAAGACCACGATGAAGAATTTCGACGGCGGTTATGTGGTCTGTGGAATCACCGGTTCGGGAGAGATGTTCTCCATGCGCGACCCTTGGGGCATTCGTCCTGCTTTCTACTACAAGAACGATGAAATCGTAGTAGTAGCCAGCGAGCGCCCTGTGCTTCAGACCACCTTCGACCTGGAGGCAGAGGATGTGCAGGAGCTGATGCCGGGCACGGCACTTCTCGTGAAGAAGAACGGCGAGTGCAGCATCGAGCGCATCATGGAGCAGAAGGGTGATTCTGCCTGCTCATTCGAGCGCATCTACTTCAGCCGTGGTTCCGACAAGGATATCTACCAGGAGCGTAAGCAGTTGGGCGAGCAGTTGACCCAGCCTATCCTGAAGGCAGTGGATTACGATGTAGATCACACCGTGTTCAGCTACATCCCGAACACAGCCGAGGTGGCTTACTATGGCATGTTGAGCGGTTTCAAGAAGTATCTCAACGAAAGCAAGATAGAACAGATTGCCAACCTCGACCATATTCCATCTAAGGAAGAATTATACGATATTCTCGGCGATTTCGTCCGTTCGGAGAAGATTGCATGGAAGGATATCAAGCTCCGTACCTTCATCACCGAGGGCAACAGCCGCAACGACCTGGCGAGCCACGTGTATGATGTAACCTACGGAAGCATCGAGCCGAATGTGGATAATCTCGTTATCATCGACGACAGTATTGTGCGCGGTACTACCCTGAAGGAGAGTATCCTCCGCATCCTCGACCGTCTGCATCCTAAGAAGATTGTAGTCGTATCCAGTGCCCCTCAGATCCGCTATCCGGATTATTACGGCATCGATATGGCAAGACTGGAAGAGTTCTGCGTGTTCCGTGCGGCCATCCAGCTTTTGAAAGAGCGCAAGATGGAGGACTTCATCGAGCAGACCTACGAGGCATGCAAGGCAGAACTTGCCAAGCCGAAGGAGGAGCAGGTGAACCCGGTGCGTGCCATCTACAAGCCATTCACCATCGAGGAAATCAACGAGAAGATAGTAGAGATGCTTCGCCCGGAGGGCATGACCACTCCTATCCAGCTCGTATTCCAGAGTATCGAGGGCTTGCGCGAGGCGATTCCAAACCACAAGGGCGACTGGTATTTCACCGGTCATTATCCAACCCCAGGCGGCACGAAGCTCTGCAACCAGTCGTTTGTGAACTATATCGAAAACGTTTATCATAAATAAGTGAAGAGAGAAGAACGAAGAGTGAAGAATTCATTTGCTCTTATAAGTATGAAATAAAAGAATCAAATGTCAGATATGAAAAAAGTAACCTTAGTTTTGAGTGATGGAACCAAGTTCCATGGCAAATCTTTTGGATATGATGCTCCTGTAGCGGGCGAGGTTGTGTTCAACACAGCCATGATGGGATATCCAGAGAGTTTGACCGACCCTTCTTACGCCGGTCAGTTGATGACACTTACATTCCCTCTCGTGGGCAACTATGGTGTGCCACCATTTACTTTCGAGGAGAACGGTTTGCCAACCTTCATGGAGAGTGACAAGATTTATGCTTCTGCCATCATCGTGAATGATTACAGCGAGCAGTACAGCCACTGGAATGCAGTGGAGAGTCTTGCCGACTGGTTGAAGCGCGAAAAGGTGCCAGGAATCACAGGCATCGATACCCGTGAGTTGACTAAGGTGCTTCGTGAGCATGGTGTGATGATGGGTAAGATTCTCTTTGATGATGAACCAGACAACATCCCTGAGGCTAACTACGAGGGTGTAAACTTCGTTGACCAGGTGAGCTGCAAGGAGATTATCCGTTACAACGAGGGTGCCGGCAAGAAGGTGGTTCTCGTTGACTGCGGTGTGAAGGCAAACATCATCCGTTGCCTCATCAACAGAGGCGTTGAGGTGATTCGTGTGCCTTGGAATTACGATTACACCGATATGGATTTCGACGGACTGTTCCTTGCCAATGGTCCTGGCGACCCAGATATGTGTGAGGATGCTGTTAATATTATTCGCAAGCAGATCAGCCAGAGCCGCAAGCCTATCTGCGGTATCTGCATGGGTAACCAGTTGCTTTCCAAGGCTGCCGGTGCTACTATCTACAAGTTGAAGTATGGTCACCGTTCACACAACCAGCCAGTGCGCTTGGTAGGAACCAACAATTGCTACATCACCTCTCAGAACCACGGTTATGCCGTTGATGCCAAGACATTGGGCAACGACTGGGAGGAACTCTTTGTAAATATGAATGATGGCTCTAACGAGGGTATCCGCCACAAGGTGAACCCTTGGTTCTCAAGCCAGTTCCACCCAGAGGCTTGCTCAGGCCCTGTGGATACAGAGTTCATGTTTGATAAGTTTGTAGAAACACTCAAACATTGAACTTTGAGATTTGAATATTGAACTTTATGATTAGCTTACTGTGCTTGCAAGTAAAAAGTAATCAAACAGTTCAAAGTTCAAAGTTCAAAGGAAAAGTAATCAAACAGTTCAAAGTTCAAAATTCAAAGTAAATAAAGATGAAAGACGAAAATATAAAGAAGGTGCTCCTCTTAGGTTCAGGAGCCTTGAAGATCGGTGAAGCAGGTGAGTTCGACTACTCAGGTTCGCAGGCCCTGAAGGCATTGCGCGAAGAAGGTGTCGAGACTGTGCTCATCAACCCGAATATCGCAACCGTACAGACATCAGAAGGTGTTGCCGACCAGATTTACTTCCTGCCAGTGCAGCCATACTTCGTAGAGCGTGTCATCCAGAAGGAGAAGCCAGACGGTATCCTCCTCAGTTTCGGTGGCCAGACTGCCCTCAACTGTGGTGTGGAACTCTATCGCCAGGGCATCCTGGAGAAATATAATGTCAAGGTATTGGGTACTCCAGTACAGGCTATCATGGATACTGAGGACCGTGAGCTCTTCGTAGAGAAGCTGGATGAAATCAACGTGAAGACCATCAAGAGCGAGGCTTGCGAGAACATCGAGCAGACCCGCAAGGCTGCTGCTGAGCTCGGCTATCCTGTCATCATCCGTGCTGCTTACGCCTTGGGTGGACTCGGTTCAGGTTTCGCAGACAACGAGGAGGAGCTGAACAAACTCGCAGAGAAGGCTTTCTCTTTCTCTCCACAGGTATTGGTAGAGAAAAGTTTGAAGGGCTGGAAAGAGATTGAGTATGAGGTAGTTCGCGACCGTTACGACAACTGTATCACAGTTTGTAACATGGAGAACTTCGACCCACTGGGAATCCATACTGGTGAGAGTATCGTCATCGCTCCATCTCAGACCCTGAGCAATTCTGAGTATCATAAGCTCCGTGCCCTCGCCATCAAGATTATCCGTCACATCGGAATCGTGGGTGAGTGTAACGTGCAGTATGCCTTCGACCCTAAGAGCGAGGACTATCGCGTAATCGAGGTGAATGCCCGCTTGAGCCGTTCATCAGCCTTGGCATCTAAGGCTACTGGTTATCCTCTTGCCTTCGTTGCAGCCAAGCTCGGTATGGGCTACGGTCTGTTCGAGTTGAAGAACTCAGTAACCAAGACCACATCTGCCTTCTTTGAGCCAGCATTGGACTACGTGGTATGTAAGATTCCACGTTGGGACTTGTCTAAGTTCCGTGGCGTAGATAAGGAGTTGGGTTCATCTATGAAGTCAGTAGGTGAGGTAATGGCCATCGGCCGCAACTTCGAGGAGGCCATCCAGAAGGGTCTTCGTATGATTGGTCAGGGCATGCACGGTTTCGTAGAGAACAAGGAACTTGAAATCGACGATATCGATGCAGCTTTGCGCGAGCCAACAGATAAGCGTGTGTTCGTGATTTCAAAGGCAATGCACAAGGGCTATACCGTAGATCAGATTCACGACTTGACCAAGATTGACAAGTGGTTCCTAGAGAAGTTGAAGCACATCATCGACATCGACGAGGCGATGAAGAAGTGCAACATCAATACTCTTGACCAGGAATTACTCCGCACCGCTAAGGTTTACGGTTTTACCGACTTTCAGGTAGCCCGTGCCGTGGGCTTGGAGCAAGAGTTGGGCAACATGCACAAGGCAGCCCTCCTGGTTCGTAACAAGCGCAAGAGCTATGGCATCCTGCCTGTAGTGAAGCAGATTGATACCCTGGCAGCAGAGTATCCTGCTCAGACCAACTACCTCTATGTAACTTACGCTGGCGTGAAGAGCGACATCACCTTCGAGAACGATCACCGTTCTATCATCGTACTCGGTTCAGGTGCTTACCGCATCGGTTCTTCAGTAGAGTTCGACTGGTGTGGCGTTCAGGCATTGAACACCATCCGCAAGGAAGGCTGGCGCTCTGTGATGATCAACTACAACCCAGAGACCGTTTCTACCGACTACGATATGTGCGACCGTCTCTACTTCGACGAGTTGACCTTCGAGCGTGTGATGGATATCATCGAGATGGAGCAGCCTCATGGCGTCATCGTATCTACCGGTGGTCAGATTCCAAACAACCTGGCTATGCACCTGGATGCACAGAACGTGCCAATCCTGGGTACTGCTGCCAAGGACATCGATAATGCTGAGGACCGTGCCAAGTTCTCTCAGATGTTGACCAACAACGGCATCAACCAGCCAGAGTGGAGCGCCCTGACCTCTATGGAGGACATCGACAACTTCATCGAGCGTGTAGGCTTCCCTGTATTGGTTCGTCCTAGCTACGTGCTTTCTGGTGCTGCGATGAACGTATGTTCTAACGAGGAAGAACTGAAGCGATTCCTGCAGTTGGCAGCCAATGTAAGTGAGGATCACCCAGTGGTAGTTAGTAAGTTTATCGAACATGCCAAGGAGATTGAGATGGATGCTGTGGCAAAGAATGGCGAGGTGATTGCCTATGCGATTTCCGAGCACATCGAGTTTGCCGGTGTTCACTCAGGCGATGCTACCATCCAGTTCCCTCCTCAGAAGTTGTATGTTGAGACAGTTCGTCGTGTGAAGCGAGTAGGTCGTCAGATTGCCAAGGAGTTGCACATCAACGGTCCGTTCAACATCCAGTTCATGGCTCGTGACAATGATATTCTCGTTATCGAGTGTAACTTGCGTGCCAGCCGTTCTTTCCCATTTGTGAGCAAGGTATTGAAGATCAACCTCATCGAGTTGGCTACCCGCGTGATGCTCGGTTTGCCAGTAGAAAAGCCACATAAGAACCTCTTCGATCTCGACTATGTAGGTATCAAGGCATCCCAGTTCAGCTTCAACCGTTTGCAGAAGGCAGACCCAGTATTGGGCGTGGATATGAGCAGTACGGGTGAGGTAGGTTGCTTGGGCGACGATACATCTACCGCTCTTCTGAAGAGTATGCTTTCTGTGGGTCATCGCATTCCAGCCAAGAACATCCTGCTTTCTACAGGTTCTGCCAAGCAGAAGGTAGATTTGCTCGATGCTGCCCAGATGCTGGTTAAGCATGGTTACAAGCTGTATGCAACTGGTGGTAGTAGCAAGTTCCTCACCGAGAATGGCATTGAGAACACCCGTGTGCTCTGGCCATCAGAGGAGGCAGAAGGCGGTGCGCCTAAGGCTTTGGAGATGCTCCACAACCACGAGATTGATATGGTAGTGAATATTCCGAAGAACTTGACCAGCAGCGAGTTGAGCAATGGTTACAAGATTCGTCGTGCTGCCATCGACCTGAACGTGCCATTGATTACCAACAGCCGTCTGGCGAGTGCGTTCATCTATGCATTCTGCACCACCAAGCTCGAGGAT
This sequence comes from Prevotella sp. Sow4_E9_plate, assembly GCF_052116205.1. Taxonomy (NCBI): domain Bacteria; kingdom Pseudomonadati; phylum Bacteroidota; class Bacteroidia; order Bacteroidales; family Prevotellaceae; genus Prevotella; species Prevotella sp. Sow4_E9_plate. The sequence continues at coordinate 224,753 of NZ_JBQKLN010000001.1, forward strand.
ATCGACATCAAGGCTTGGGGAGAGTATAAATAATGTTTAGTGATTATTTATTAGTGATTAAGAATTGACAGTTTAGTCATTCTTGATGATTCCCAATAGAAAAATCCCTGCTGTAGGAAAGGCTTCCTATAGTAGGGATTTATTATTTGTATGACTATTTTTTGCACATATCCTCAGCTACCATCATAACAACATTTTGCGTATTTGGAAGTTTGTATGGACGATGGCTCTGTGTTGTGGTAATGATATCATCACCAAGAACCGTCGCCATCTTTGCGATTGTAGCTAATGTGAGATTATGTGTTCCACTCAACCAACGACTCACTTCTGTTTCAGTCTTGCCAAGAGCCTTTGCAAAATCACGCTGTTTCATATTTCGTTCCTGTAATAGTTCAAAGACTCTGTTGGCAATAGCAACGCATAAGTCGACTTGTTTGTTTGTGTCCGCAGGAGTTGACTTGCGGATTTCATCCATCAGTTTATTTGTTTTCATATTACGTCCTCCTTATTATAGTCGATATCTATAGTCAATTCAAGTGGTCCATGTAAATTTGTACCATTGATTGTTATGATTCTTTTATTTTCAAGTTTCTTTATAATAATGTCTATCGTACATCTTGGGCATATTGGTCCTTATAGGTGAGAAGGAATTTCTCAAATTCGGTATATTCCTCACCCTCGAATCTTGGAGAATAAAGGCTGACTTTTTCTCCAGTTTCCAATAGCTCTATTAATAAGTTCTTTTCCATATAACTTATATTTTTGCTGCAAAGATAAACATAAAAGTTGATTTCTTCAGAGATTTTATGTTAAACTTTACTTTTATGTTTATCTTTTTATGATAGCGTGCATAATCCCACTGAAGTTTTTCATTGAGCCATGCTGATGGCTGACTCCTCATATCTTGTAGTGCAATTGCTTGCATGATATGGGTTATTTTTTAAGTTTATAGAAATATTTTTCTCGCTGACACGTTTTGTCGCTAAGATTTATTATCTTTGCTGCATCAATTAGAATGTCAAACAATAAAGAGTAAAAATATGGATATAAACGAATTATTTAATCAGTTTACACTCTTTGACCCCGCAAAAGGGCAAAGAGCTAATCTTCCTGCTGTGGAAGGCAATTATATAGTGGTGCTAAAGGCTGGTTGTAATATTCCAGACGTTTTGGGTAATTTCAAATATACAGAAGTCTCTTTGCATGGAGTGGATTATCGCGTGTTATATACAGGTGTAGCTTCAAATTTGAAAAGTCGAATATGGACAAATCATCTGCATGGTAATGGTGGTAATTCTACTCTTAGAAAAACTTTGGGTAGTTTGTTTGGTTATCAGAAGATTGCCAGAGATAAAAATTACCAAATCAATAAAAAAACGAAGTTTGGTGCGGAAGATGAAAATAGTTTGACTGCATGGATGGAGCGTAATTTGCTTTTTGCTTATCTTGCCAATGACAAGAGAAATGAGTTGGAATCTTTTTTAATCGACAGTCTTTTGCCACCTCTTAATGTTGAGGGTAGTAAGGCAGCAACTTTAAAAAGAGTGCATGAACTGAGATGTGATAAGTAAGAAGTAAACATATACTTTTATGGCAAGACAAATAGATGGCATTCGCCGAATGTTGCTTATCATCAATAAGATTTATGCAACCAATGGTCTGTATGGGAACAGCTGTGTTTCCGTACATGACCTATTGAGTTATATTAATGACCATGTGGATGCTCCTATCTCAGAAAGAACTCTGCAAAGAGACATCAATGACATAGAAATGCTGTTTCATATAGAAATTTCCTTTGATAGGGCAACGAATAGTTATCGCATCAATGAGAGATTTTCGAGCAGGGAGGATAGGCTTTCCGAAATGCTCCTTAACTTCGAGTTGCTCAATGCTGTGGATGAGAGTCCTAACATGAGGTCGTATATTTTGCCAGAGCATCATCGGGCTGTGTTCAGCAAATATATGCCTCAACTGATATATGCGGTGAGAAATCAGCATACCATCTCCTTCCAATATGTTCTGTATCGACATGGAGGTGAGCTGATAACGAAAGAGAATATCTTGCCTCATTATATCAAGGAATCTAACCAACTTTGGTATGTTTTGGCTTATGATGCAAATGGATATCAGCTAAAGGCATATGGAATAGATAGAATCCGCAATCTTGTGGTGCATGATACCCTGTTTGAACGAAACGTAGATATTGATGTGAATGGGATGTATCGTGATTGTTATGGTATTTGGAATGACGAGAGTTTGCCCGTAGAGGAGGTTATCTTGCAATATGACAATAGGGATGGCTATTTCTTGAAGGCGATGCCACTGCATCATACTCAGAGGGTTTTGGTGGATGATGGAAAAGTGTTCCAGATTTCTGTACATGTCAAGATTACCAATGACTTTGTGATGGCATTGTTGTCTCGAAGCCGTTCTTTGGAGGTGATTGCGCCTATGCATCTAAGAAAACGAATTATGGATGTTTATAGGGACGCTTTGGTAAGAAATTCTGTACCAATGATATATTAAACAAAAATATTGAATCGAATAAATAGTATTGTTGCCTATGGATTACTTTTATGTTGATATAGAAACGGAACTGGGGGAGATGTTGACCTATTATGTCGCGGCGATGGATGAGGCTCATGCCGAGGAGCTTGCTACCATTGCTTTCGAGAATGGGGAAATAGAATGTATGGGGATTCAAATCGTAAGCATTTATGCTTATAGGGCATAAATTTCTTTGCATAGAATGCCTACGTTTGATGAAGATGGCAAGTTGTATTTCATAGACCCGATTATCCGGTTAAAGAAGTCGGGAAGAGAGATATGGGAGTATCTTTATTGAACAAGATATGTATGATGTTTGTAAGTTCTTCTTTTCGATGATTCACTATAATACATAGAAAAATCCCTGCTGTAGGAAAGGCTTCCTATGGCAGGGATTTCTTATTTGAACAAAAAAGCAGTGAAAACTTTGGTTGTTTCAAAATAAAGCCGTAACTTTGCATATGTAAACTGGTTAAATTTCATAGCATGATGAAACAGCAAGTAAAACAAGTACCATACGGAGTATCTGATTTTGCCGCGGTGATGAGTCAGAATCTATATTATGTCGATAAGACGATGTTTTTGCCAGAGCTGGAGAAGCAGCCTCGCAATCTCTTCTTCGTCCGTCCCCGTCGTTTTGGAAAGAGCCTGTTTCTCAGTATGCTCTACTCTTACTATGACTGTAATCAGAAGGAGAGTTTCGAAAAACTCTTCGGTAGTTTGTGGATAGGGCAGCATCCTACATCCCTGCAAGGAATTTACCAGGTACTGTTCCTGGATTTTTCTCAGATTACAGGTAAGATTGAAATTTTGGAGGAAAGATTCAATGCCTACCTCTGCATCAAGTTGGATAGTTTTGCAGAGCAGTATGCCGCATATTATGGTGATAAGAAGGTTCAGGAAATCAAGGCGAAGACACAGTATGCTGATAATCTTTGATGCAGCCAAGGCAAATCATTTTCAGCTTTATCTTATCATCGATGAGTATGATAATTTTACTAATGTGGTGCTCAATGAGCATGGTGAGAAAGTGTATCATGCCATTACTCATGCCGATGGTTTCTATCGTGATGTCTTCAAGAAGTTCAAGGGAAACTTCGAGCGCATCTTCATGATGGGTGTCAGTCCTGTAACCCTGGATGATGTAACCAGTGGTTTCAATATTGGATGGAACATCTCTATCAAACCGGAATTTGATGAGATGCTGGGCTTCTCTACTGTTGACGTCATCGAGATGTTCTCCTATTATAAAGAGCATGGCTGCATCCCGGCGGATAGTGATATTGATGCCATCGTCAACGATATGAAGCCTTGGTACGACAACTATTGTTTTGCCAAGCAGGCTTTGCGTAAGGATGTAAGAATGTTTAATTGCGATATGGTGCTCTACTATCTCCGCAACTACATGGACTATGGTCAGGCTCCAGAGCAGATGATAGACCCGAATACCAAGACCGATTATGGCAAGATGAAGAAACTCTTGCAATTCGATAAGTTGGATGGCGAGCGCAAGGGTATCATCCGCAAGATAGCGGAAGAGGGACAGATTGTTGCCCAACTGGAGGAGCAGTTCGCTGCCTATCAGATACCGAAGGCTGAAATCTTCCCAAGTGTGCTTTTTTATTATGGTATGTTGACCATCAAGGGTACACGTGGTTCTAAGTTGATTTTGGCATTCCTAATAATAATGTTCGCAAGCAGTATTACGGATATTTGGAAGAAGAGTATCAGGCAAAGTCGTATGTGGATACCAACAGATTGACGGATTACTATTATGATATGGCTTATGATGGTGTATGGGAGGAAGGACTGCGTTTCATGGCTGAAGCCTACGCTAAGGTTTCTTCTGTGCGTGACGGAATAGAATCGGAGCGAAATCTGCAAGGTTTCTTTATGGCATACTTGAACCTCAACGATTATTACATCACGGCTCCCGAATTGGAGTTGAATCATGGCTATTGTGATTTCTTCCTGTTGCCTGATCATACCCATTATGCCAGTCAGCACAGCTATATCCTTGAACTCAAGGTTCTTTCTAAAAAGGAGTTTGATGAAGAGTTGAAGGATGTCTTGAAGGAAGATGGTAGCCCTATGAAAAAGTCGGAGAAGCAATGGTTGGATGCTGTGGAACAGATTAGGCGATATGCCGATGCTCCAAGGGTTGAGGCTCTTCGCCAGGGCACAACTCTTCATAAGATTATCATGCAGTTCAAGGGCTGGGAGTTGGCAAGGATAGAGGAAATAGAGTAAAAGATAGGGTTTATAACTCTATCTTTTATCATAAAACATCCTACCGCATTTTTCAAGAAGTGTCATTGATGTTTAGTTGTTAATAATCAGAAAGATAACTGACGTTTTGAGAGCAAAAATGAGACTATGAGACTTTTTTCGCAGAAAAAACTTATTATAGGGTTGCTTTAGTTTCAAAAATAATCCATATCTTTGCAGTCGTTTGGATGCTCATAATTTAATAATGGAGGATTGGATATGAATAAATTAACAAGAGAAGAGGCACTTAGACGTTGGAAATCTTCCAAGGCCACAAAGAAAGCCATGGTTGATAAGATGCAGAAGATGCTTTATGAAGACTACAAACTACGTACAGGCGAGGTGCCTGTGAGATTTAATGTCTTGTTGTAGCTGCTTTTGGTTTTATATAAGCTTCAGGTTGTGTGTTATGCTTCATTTTCGCTTCGGAAATGAGGCTTTTTTATGTTGTTGAGCATCTAAAAACAAATTTATCTGTATTTTGTTGAATAAAGATGCTTTAGTTTCAAAAATAATCATTACCTTTGCTGTTGCATTCTCTTGCAGAAAGCCCGAAGGGCTGAGTGGGTGGGTGCTACTTTTATGAAATAGAGCGTTTATCTGACGCTTGTCTTTGACGTGCCGTAACTTCGCAACTTACAAATACAGTCAAAGAACAAGGCAACGGTAGATGTTCACGGTAGGTATATTATACCCTGCCGTGTGTTGTCGTATACATGTATTGTTTGCGGCTGCCCACGCATGGGATGATATATGTCATGCGTGGGCTTTCTGCGGTTGTCCGTTCTTACTGTATGGGCAATGCGAAGGCCTCGGCACGTGGGATGGGCAACAGGCGAATCCCACGCTTTTTTTCTTAAGGTGAACTAATTAAACTTAAACAGGCATTTTCCGCACTTGGGGATTCTACGGATTAAAAACAAAAGAAAGGGAAAACTTAAGTGTATAAGGTAACATGGGACAAGGATGTGAATGGAGTGAGGTTGCACTCACGTATTGTAGAAGGTGTATTGGGTACATCTCCAAGACCCGTGTTCTATGAAGAACTTGATCTCTTAGGATTAGACAAACTTGGTTGGAAGTATCCTCATTGCGAAGAGCCTCTCCTTTGGGCTATCAATAAGCAGTATTATTATAAGGGCGAGTTGGTTTTCGAAGCCAAGGGAGCTAACATCTATGATGCGGCTACTATCATTTTGCAACCAGCTGGTGAGCAGTTGGTGCTGGAACCTATCGATGTTGATATCATGTTGGAACGCAACAAGGATAAGATGTTCCTTTTGGAAAGTGAGGCGATTGAGTTTATTCACGAGACATACGAACAGTATGCCCGTGCTCGTAAAACCGTACAGGCTGCATCTGCTAACACATTAGACTTTGAGGCTTTAGCCCAAAAAGCGGAGAAAAAGACTAAGAAAAAAATGGCGATTGTTAAAGAGGATTGTGACTCATTTGATATTATGCCATTGGAGGAAGCTAACAATGCAGGAAAACGAGTTTATCAAACTACAAAAATAGACAAGTTTATTGCTTCTTTTTCTGGAGGCAAGGATTCGCAAGTTGTACTTGACTTGTGTACCCGTGCAATTCCAAGTACCGATTTTGAGGTGATTTATAGTGATACAGGCTATGAGTTGCCACCTTCCTTGGAGCTATACGATAAGATTCAAAAGCAATATAAGGAGAAGTTTCCTGATTTAAAATTTTCATTGGCTCGTAATCACGATAGTGTTTTGAACTATTGGGATAAGATAGGTACGCCTAGTGATAAGCATCGTTGGTGCTGCGCTATCATGAAGACTGCTCCTTTGTATAGAACCATGAAAGGACAAGATAATAAGCAATTAAAGGTGTTGGCCTTTGAAGGTGTTCGTGCAGAAGAAAGTCAGATGCGTTCTAACTATGATAGAATTGGTAGGGGAGTAAAACATTCCACTGTAATAAATGCTCGTCCTATTCTACGTTGGAATACGACAGAGATATTTTTATACCTTTTCAAGTATGGGCATTATATTAATGAGGCCTATCGATTAGGTAAACCAAGAGTTGGATGCGTAATTTGTCCATTCTCTTCTCCTTGGGATGATATGATTGTAAATAGAACATATCATTCCAAATTGTCTCCATTTTTGGATAGAATTATTGATATGGCTAAGCAAAGGCGGATTCCCAACTTAGACGAATATATCAAAGAAAGAAAATGGAAATTGCGTGCGAGTGGTCGAAATTTGGAAACAACTCGTACAAAGGTTATGTTTAAGTCGCTTACTCCAAAATTTTCGGCAAAAGTTATTGGGGGACATAAGCAGATTATAGACTGGTTGCCTGTTCTTGGTGTATTTAATACAAAGGAAAAAGGCAAAAAAATAAATGGAGAATTAAAGATTAAAGATAAAGTTTATAAGTTTGATATAGAATATACTGATAAGGAAAATTATACTTTTACGGTACCAAATGTTACGGACCCTCAGTTGATACCCTTGTTAAAACGAGTTGTCTATAAGAGTGCGTATTGTATTAACTGTGAAGGTTGTGAGGTTGAGTGCCCAACAGGTGCATTGTCAGTATATCCTTCGGTGAACATTAATAAAGATAAATGTGTACATTGTCATAAATGCTTGATGTTTCATGATAATGGCTGTATTGTAGCAAATTCATTAATAACTAATATGGAAGATAAAGGCAAGATTGGAAGCATTTCCAAATATGGAACGTTTGGAATCCATGAAGAATGGGTGGAGGAATTTTTGAGTGATCCAGAGTCTTTTTGGACATGTAATTCTTTGGGTAATAAACAGGTTGACAGCTTTAAGGCTTGGCTTAAAGATGCAGAGTTTATTGACTCTAAATGTAAGCTAACAGGGTTGGGAACTTTTTGTTCGGAAAATTACATAGACCAGAGTAATTTAATATGGGAGATTATTTGGGTTAATCTTGTTCATAATAATGCACTTATTGATTGGTACGTAAATGGAATTAAGGTAAATCAAACATTTGCGAAGCCTTTATTGGATGAGTTGGCAATGGAAGCATTTGGGGCAAGTTTTTCTCGTTCTTCTGTAGTATATTCTATGGGGGCATTGTTGCAGGTTTTCAAGTATTCTCCAATAGGTGAGGATATGGGACAAGGTGTTGTACAAGGAAAGAATAATTATCTTAGAATGGCGCATGATAGTGTGTCAGATGTGGCAATTGCATATTCTCTATACAAGTATTCTAAAGCTAATGGAGTGAAGACGTTACGTGTGTCAGACTTCTATAATGAAACTTGTCGTAAGGGACCTTTTAAAGAGTTTGGTATTGGTAAGGAGGTGTTCTTTAAAAAACTGAGAAATTTAAACTCGGCTAAAGATCGTCTCTTGATAGCAGAACTTAATATGGGACTAGATAGCATCACTCTGCGTGATGATATTGATTGCTTTGATGTTTTGAAACATTTAATGTAAAATAAAACTTATGGCGACTAAATATAATGACATCGTAACGCTGCGTTCAATGAAACCAGCTTACAATATTAAGTATGAAGGACCTGATGATTGGAAATCCTTTATAGCGAATGACCAATTTAATGATTTGTTACGAAAGACGATAAGTGCTGTTCGTAACAATGATGCTGATAATCATAAGCCTATTTGGATTGCAGGTACTTATGGCTCTGGTAAAAGTCATGCAGGTGCTGTCTTGAAGCATTTATTGTGTGATTCAATTGATAAGATAACAGAATACGTAGATGAGGAATATCATGACTCGAAATACGACTTGTTAAGAAATTCCTTGATGAACTTGCGCCATGATACTCGTCTTTTTCCTGTTAACTTATATGGACAACAAGATATTGCCCATGAGGCAGACTTGTCCCTGCAATTACAAAAAGAGGTAAAGAATGCCTTGAAAAAGGAAGGTATCTCTATTACCGTGCAAACAGACTTTGATAATTATATTCAACATATTGAAAATGAACCAGCATTTTGGGAAATGCTGATTCAGAATAATGATGAATTGAGAAGCGTAGCTCCAAGTACGGATAAGTTAAAGTCGAGACTCCGTAGTTGTGATACTGAGGTGCTGGATAGGATGCGTATGGCTTTACGGAATGGAGGTTATAGTATTCCTCTTCAAACTGCAAACTTGCAAAACTGGCTTTTTGAAGTGCAGGGGGAATTGCGTAAGCAAGGAACGTATAAAGGATTGTTAATTATATGGGATGAGTTTACTGATATTGTGCGCTCTGATATAGGCGTTCAGTTGCTTAAAATCTTGCAGAATATAGCAGAAGCAATGATGAGCCCTGAAAATGACTCGTATTTCTTGTTTTTGTCTCATCCTTCTGCACTGAACTCACTGAAGGAGGCTGAAAGAACCCAAACTATGGGACGTTACCATTATGTTACATACAATATGGAAACAGTTTCAGCTTTTAGAATTATGTCCAAGAAATTTAAAGTGGAAGACAGGGAGAAATACGAACTGCATCGCCAGTACTTTTGTTCTATCTTGGATGAATTGTTAACGGAGTTTTCTAGTTCGTCAACAGATCCATCGCAGACAAAAGCTGATTTGTCTAATTTGTTCCCATTGCACCCTGCGACAGCAAACTTGGCAACCTATTTTGCTCGTGAAGCAGGTTCTTCAAGTAGAAGTGTATTTGAGTTCTTGGCTTGCAATGAAGTAAAGGCATTCTTTGATGATGAAGAGGCCTATGCAAATAAGGAAACTATAACTTCGGATTATCTATGGGATTACGTTCACGAGTATTTTGAAAGTGATTCTGTGCGTTTTGGTGCCGTTACGGAAAGGTTTAATTCGAATCATGTTACAGTAGAAGCACAGGGTAATGAGTATTTAGCTGTATTCAAAGGTGTTTTGCTGTTGAATGCTTTGAATAATATAGCCAATGAGTCAAGTGTAACTCCAAGTGAAGAAAATATCCTCAAGTTGTTTGAGGGTACAATGTTGTATGATAATGTTCCTGCCATATTATCTTACTTTAATGAAAAGGGCATTATTCAAAGACAACCTGATGGCAATTACTCTATCTTGTACACTGCTCTTCCATCCAATGAAATTCAAGGCATAAAGGACGATTTGCGAAAGACAACATACCTCTATACAGATGAGGTTATTGTCTATGGAGGTGTTGCTAATGCAATGATAGATAGATGGCTTTTGAAGGCTACACGTCAGGTGAGTTTTAAGTTTTTCTCTTTGTCAAGTAATGAATATGTGCTGCTGAATAAGTTAGAGAATTTTGCTCGAACAGCTCTATCTTATTCTGTGGTTTTAGCAATATTTGTAGGACGAACAAAGCAGGAACTTCTAGAACTCCAAGCTATAGTAGAAAAAGCTGTAAAAGATGAGCGTTTTCAGAAAATTTGTTTCTTTGTCGTGGAAACACCAATGGACGAGAAGAAATATGAGCGTTTCATCGAATATCAAGCTAATGCAACTTGTGCCCAAAAGCATGGACTTGCAGATCAAAAGGAAACATATTCCAAGAATTCGGAAGAGATGATTTCTAATTGGATGAGTGAAATACGGAGTGGAAGTATAACTTGGTATTTACATTCAGAACAGGGAGTTATCTCAGGCAGTAAAATTGCATCTGCTTTAAATACGAATATTGCGCCAAAGATATTTACGGCAGGTTTGGAGTCTTTGATGCTGATTCAAATGCGTAGTTCAAATACTTACTGGAAAAAAGCATCCGTAAAGGCAACTGTGGATTCTGTATTGTCTTATAATACGAAGCAAGAAGTGTATGACAAGTTGGTGCCACAAGCCAAGCATGTTGAATATCTTTTCCAGGATAGCTTAGATGATAACCTTGAATGGAAGCAAGATGTAGGCGAGGAACATCCTTTGAAAAAAGTATCGAATTATATAGATTCTGTATTGAAGAGATATAGGACAAATAATCAAGTCTTTAATTTGGGTGAAAAACTATTAGATTTGACAAAACCACCTTATGGATTATTCCAGTCTTATGGTCCAATGGCGATGGTTGCATTTGCCATGCGTAAATATGTAGGAAAAATATTTGATACTAATGGTAAGCCGAGAACAGCTAAACATTTAGTTGATGATATTGTAGAGATGTTCAAGGTTTGGGAAAGTGGTAAGACTTCTACCAAACTCAACTTTATGTTTGAGAGTAAGGAAGCTGGTAGCATAACAAAAAATCTAATAAAGAGATTTAAGTTAGATAGACTTCCTGGGTATTCTGATGTCAGCAGTTTGACAGATGCACGTTGGGCTATGACTCATGAGTATTCTGCTAGTGTTGGTTATCCTCTTTGGTCTTTGAAATATGTGCCAGAGTGTTCTGACGAGAATAGAGAACTGATTGATGGAATCATCAAGGTAATTACCGATTCGGAAAGTGTTAAGAATCCTCAGCTTATGAGTAAAGTTGCAGAAGGATTGAAGAACAATATAGACTTGGGGAACCTCTTGCTTGAATCTGCCAATAACTTTGAAAGTGGTTTTAAAAATTATGTCATGACTCTGGAATATATCAATATGACAGAGCCTGAGTTTGCTGAGGCCAAGCAATTTCTAGAAGGACATTTGGAAGGAACTATTGGACTTTGGACAGAACGTGGAGTGGAAGATACTCTTAAGAATTGGCGTTTGGCACAGCAGCAACAACGTCTTCGTGAGGAAAACGAAAAGCGTTACCTGGAAGAGCGAGAAAAGTTCAAGCGTGCAGCTGCACAACAAGGTGAAACTTCTGATGCAGCCCCTGCTTGGATGAATACCGATGGATATGGACAAGAGAATCCTAAACAGGCAGCAGATCCACAAGGAGAAACTCAAGAATTGAAGATGAAGCGAATCGATGTTGCTAAAAAAGTGATGCCTTTGGCTTCCAGTCAGATGATGCGTGAGTTATTGAAAGACTTATGTGAAAATGCTGATGAACAAACCCTTAATATCATAATAAAGCATGTTGGATGACGATAGATTTAAAACAATTGCTTCCTTTGAAGAACTGAAGGCTCTTATAGAGGAAGATAAGAATATTAATGGACTGGGAGCGGCTACGGCAAACCGCTACCCAATCCGTTTTGTGCTGTTTGATAACTTCCATGATAGCTTTGAGTTTGTGATGTATATGCTTGAAGAATGTGGCGTTGCGGTTCAGAGTGTGGATAAATGGATAGACCATGATTATCCAGATTTGATGATAACTTATCAAGAATTGAGTGAACATATTGCAGACTATATTATTTCTCTTCGTGGTCGTGATAGCGTCATTACTCCTTTTTCTGAATTAGCTAGATTTTATGATAATCAGTCAAGCCATACCTTTGATGCTTTAATCAAGACCATGAAGTCGATTGAAGCATCTGTAGAAGGAGTGGAGAATCAACAGAGAATCTACATCCCTATTATCGGTTTGGAGGGTAAAATGAGTACTTTTGAAAATGATACTCAGATAAATGTTTGGCATTTGCATGATGAGAATGCGATAGGGGAGAACTATACGATGGTTCTTGTTGATGATGATTCTTGTTATGGAGTAAAGCATGTTGAAGAGCAAGCCAATGTTGTACATTCTGTAAGTGAATGGCTGAGTATTTGGAAGAATACAGAAGTACATAAGCGTAAGACCATCATTAGTACGTCTGATTCAATTTTTGCCAATGCCAAATTTGCTCAGCCAGACAATGCTTTCAGCTATGTATGTCCAAAGAATGCGTTTGAGTTCTTGAAACTGGGACTGCATTTGGAATTTGGGGATATGTTGTATCAGAAGAGTGACGAGGAAAATTGGAAACTTTTGGCAGAACAGATTGATTTGACAAAGAATTTCGATTTATGTTCTTTCGTCCAACATTATTTTGATGTAAATGAGATTACGTCTTATAAATCCTTTTTGAAGATATGGTTTGCTCATAGCAGTAATTTTGATAGGTGGTTGCTATGCTCTTGCTATAAATTGATGAATCAAACTGACGGGTACTTAACTGCTTGCTTGTCAAAGCTGACGAATTATACTAATGCTGATTTGTTTACAGAGATAGCTATGTATATTACTTCTGTTAAGACAGAGATGGAAGAACGTAGATTCTGTTTGAATGAGGCGGCAAAGCACCATGTACAACTATCAGAAAGTATAGAGGTTATTATTGGTAATCGATTAGAAAATATTGCCAAGCAGAGTGGAGCTCATGAAGCCATTAAATATTTTTCTGGTATAACTATTAAGGAGAAAGAACTGGCCATAGTTTGGTTAGGTAAGAAATGTATATCTGTAAATGAAGTCAAAGATTTCTTTCCTGAATTGTTTGACTATATGCAAGTTCAACCTATGCTGACACCTAACTGTATGTGGCTTTCTTCGTATATTGATGAGTATAAGAAGGCAAAACTGGGTAACATTTATACTGACGAAATCAAAACTGCAATTTCGGAGCATAATGCAGATTGTGTGGCTTTCGATACTTGGTATCAATCGCTAAAGACTACTCGTTTTTTGTTGGCTGGTCGTAATGATATTGATGTGTATTATTGGATAGATGGTTTGGGCGTGGAATGGATTCCATTTATTCAAGCTATCTTAGCAAAGCATCAGCAAGATAATATCTATCTAAATGAAGTAATGGTAGCTAGAGCTTTGTTGCCAACTACAACAGAGATTAACAAGGTAGAATTACAACATTTATCTGACGTTGATATCCAAACAATGAAAGTGGGTGATTTGGATTCTATGGCGCATCAGTCTAGTAATCGCTATCCTAACACCATCATATCAGAAATGAGTATTGTGGAAGATGCGGTTGAGAGCATCATAAATAAGTATGCAGGTAAGAAAATTGCTATAGTCAGTGATCATGGATTGACTTATCTCTCACAGTTGCAAGGTGGCTTGAACTTGGCTGGTTTTGATTCTGATCATCATGGTAGATTGGCAGTATGTAAAATAGGAAAGGCTACCAATGACAAAAACTATTTAATCTTAGAAGATGGAAATACTGTTTGCGCATTGAATCATAAGTCTTTATGCAATAAGGTTCCAAGAGACCAAGGTATTCATGGAGGATGTACACCAGAAGAAGTAATGGTACCAATATTTGTGATTTCGAATAATCCAAATAATAACCATTGGAGTGTGGTAGTTCTTTCACAAGAATTGACAACTGTCAATCCTCAAGTCAGACTTAGAATAAAAGGATTGTCAGCTTCTGATATTCCTTATGTTGTCTATAACAACAAATCATATCCATTGACAAAGTTGGGTATGGATGAGTTTATGACAGCTCCACTTGAAGCTAATGAAAATGACAGTGAATTGAGTGTGCTTGTGGGAGATAAGGTGATAGATAGATGTTCTATTCTTTGGAAAAAAGCAGCTCAAGAAGAAGATTTGTTTGATTTCTAAAACAGAAAAGTATGAAAGAAGAATTACAGCAGAAAGTAAGACAGTATTTCTCTGCGATGTCGATATATAAGGATCCTAAGGCAACTAATAGTATCTTTGCAGGTCGCAATTTACCTTCATTTGTAAAGGATTATCTTTTGAAAAGATATTTGAATATCAATACTGGTGAGATAGATACATTAGGTCTTAATGCTTTCTTAGATAAGGTGATACCTGCTAATGGTGGTACTGTTAAGGATGATATTCTAGCAGGTAAGGAGGTAACTTTGCTGGCTCGTTTTTCTATCTATATTGATTTGATAAAAGGAGTAAAGCAGTTTGCAATTCCTGATTATGGTATTAAGCAAAAAGAGGGAATTATTCCTGATTATGTGTATGCTAAACATCCGGGTGAATTGGTTGATGGCGAGAAATGGGGTATTGTAAAACTCTGCTTGTTGCCAGACGATAATAGTAAAGGTGATAAAAATCATGTTCGTATGGTTGACTTTAAGCCATTCAAACCTTATAGTTCTGTTGATATAGAGTATCTGCGTGAAGCTCGTCAGTATTTTGACATAAATGAGTGGATTGATGTTTTATTGTCGGCGATGGAATATGATCCAGATGGGTTTACCTCTATGACTCAGAAAATGGAGTTCCTATCTCGTCTGTTGATTTTTATTGAGCCTCGCCTGAATGTAATAGAACTGGCTCCCAAGGGAACAGGAAAATCATATGTATTTGGTAACTTGTCGAAATATGGTTGGCTTGTGAGTGGTGGTAAAGTTACTCGTGCCAAGTTGTTTTATGATAAGCAAAAGCAGCAAAATGGCATTATTAAAAATCATGACTTCACCGTTTTTGATGAAATTCAAACCATTATCTTCCAGGAACCTGCAGAGATTCAAGCAGCATTGAAATCATATTTGGAAAGTGGAAAGACAACAATAGACAACAATGAGTTTACATCAGAATGTGGATTGATGTTAATGGGTAATATACCATTATCAGCTAATCATCTGCCTATTTCGCCCAACTATTTTGATACGTTGCCAAATAACTTTAAGGAATCTGCTTTGCTTGATCGCTTTCATAGTTTCATAGAGGGTTGGAAGCTTCCTCGTGTCAATGACAGTATGATATTCAAGGGATGGACTATCAACGTGGAGTATTTTTCTGAAATTATGCATACCATGCGTATTCAGAATTCGTACGGATTGTTATTTGATGAATTAGTGGAATTTGAGGCGAAGTCTGATGTTCGTGATTCTAAGGCAATTAAGCGCATTGCTACTGCTTATATGAAGCTACTTTTCCCTCAATGGCAGAAAGTGGAGGATGTAGATAAAGAAGCATTTGACCTTTATTGTTTGCAACCAGCAGTCTATCGTCGTGGTATTATAAAGGAACAGTGTCATTATATTGATCCGGAGTTTAAGATAAGGATGCCTGAAGTTAGGGTGATATAAAATAGGTAATCTTATATATTCGTTAGAGCAAAGAAATAAAGTAACAAACGGTGGAGACTTATCAGTAGCCTTCACCGTTTCTTCCAGTTTATGCTTGGTAGAATCGAAAAGTTGGTGGGGTTCATCTGATGAAGGTCACCAAACCTAAATGTCTTGAAAACAAAGACTTGCAAGATAGATATTGTGACATATTTCACGAAAAAGAGCTGAGTTGCAAGTCGGGAAGTAATCAAATCTTATGAATTTTAACACAGATAATCATAATTATAGTTGTTAAGCAAAAGTTTCCTTCACAAAATTTGTGAATATCGAATTTAAATATTATCTTTGCAACATCCAACCATTATAAATAATATAGTTATGAGCAACGATAATAAAACAACAAAGGAAATGCGAGCAAACGAGATGACTCCAGCTTTTCCTACGCATCCAGGGGATGTTCTGAAGGATGAGATAGAATACCGTGGAATCTCTCAGCGCCAGTTGGCGGAGGAAATGGGGATTGCTTATTCTGCCCTGAACGAAATTCTGAATGCTCGTCGCCCAGTAATGGAAAAAACGGCCCTGCTCTTTGAGGCTGCACTTGGAGTGAATGCTGAGCCTTTGTTGAAAATGCAGATGAGATATAATCTGCAATCTACTAAAAGTGATTCTACTTTTATGACGAGATTGGCAAAAGTAAGAAGGGTGGCTGCAGCCTTGTAAAAACAGAAGATATGAATAGTGATAATATAGATTTTGTAACTTGTTGCATTGGCTACTTGTCTCGTTGCTTGGGATAATATAATCAGCAAGTATATCAACGTCTTAAGACTTCTGGTATACTTGCTGATCTGATTTTTTACACAGATAATCATAATGTATAGAGTCTGATAACTCTATCTTTTATCATAAAACGCCCATTTATAACTCTATCTTTTGTCATAAAACTCCCTTTTATAACTCTATCTTTTAGCAAAGTTAACATAAAATAATTGCATATCTCACTAATAATCAGTATTTTTGCGCATAATCTTTTAAAGAATCAAAAAACTAAAAATATGGCTAGAGCAACAGGTTCAATCAATTATTTGGAGCATCGCACGCCCTTGAAGGACGAAAGCGGTAAGTATCAGATACATCCGATGTTCGTAAAACGGGATATCGTTGACCAGGAGAAGATGGAGAAGCGTGTTCGCGATCATTGTGCGATGAACGTTTCGTCCTTTATCTCCGCATTGGAAACGCTGGAGGATGAAACGCTTTACGCCTTGGCTGAGGGCAACGAGGTGAGGGTAGGCGATATGTTTATCGTCAAGCCTAAGCTGGGGATGGTGAAGCATAAGGACAAGAATGGAATCGAATGGAAAAGGACCTATCATGAGGGTGATCTGATTCCAGCCAATGAGGTGGATATCTGCGGCTTGGAAATTCAGCCCACGAAGGAGTTTCTGGAAAGGCTGAAGCGCCACTCTAATGGCTGCAGCCGACAGTATTGGAGTGTGAAATCTACTCCAAAGGAGGCGGATAAGGAGTTTGCTGATATTGTAGAGATTTGTCAGCAGCAGGGTTATATCACGGTGAAGGATATGATTCGTGAATTCGGTGTCACCCGCTATCATGCCAATAAGGTATTGAATGATCTCTGTGAGGAACCGGCAGCCAGAATGTATGCTACCAAAGAAGGTTCTGTTACGATCTATCGTTTGTGGAAGAAGGAATGATGATAGGAAGTTGAAGTAAACGGCTTTTGGGGTTCAAGTAAGTATCCTTTTGGGTTGAAGTAAGTATCTTCTCGGGTGCAATCAAGTATCTTCCCAACTGTTGCCGCTAGGCTCGGCAGCTCTGCTGAGCCTAGTCAGCAAGTCTGCTGACTGCAGTCAGCACCTCTGTCGAGCTTAGTGGCAACCCCTTGTTATCGTACAACTATAACCCCTTTAGTTGTACGGTTATAACCTGTTTAGTCGTACGACTATACACCCTATAGTTGTACAATCGTAGCTTTATAGTCGTACAACTATACACCTTTTAGTTGTACGACCATAATATGATGATACTTCCATGATACATTGATGATACTTCTTGCTGCATTTTTTCAAGAAGTGTCATTGATGTTAAGTTGTTAATCATCAGTAAGATAACTGGTATTTTGAGGGCAAAAATGAGACTATGAGACTTTTTTCGCAGTACATATATATATAGATAGATAAAGAAGTAGAAAGAGTTTTCATCAAGGTAAAAGTTTATATTTAGGTTTAAATTGCAGTTTTATTATCTCAAAAGATAAGTAGGATTTTAGGTTCGGTTTATGAAAAGTGAAGCCTGCCGGCAGTGATGCCGGCAGGCTTCTGCGTTTACTGCTTCCTCAAACTATACTTGCCGTGCTTGTCGAACACGAGCCAATAGAGCACAGGCAGGATGGTGGCGATGAGTACCATCGAGATAAGCGTACCGAAGAAGATAACGGCTCCCATTGGCGACCACAGCGTATTGTTCTCTACCATCATAGGCAGTACGCCTACCGAGGCGGCTGCCGATGTAAGGAAGATAGGGCGCATGCGGCGCTCGCCAGCCTGGAAGGCGGCTTCCTTTACTGATAACCCCTTGTCGCGGCGCAGTTCCTCGGCATAGTCGAGCATGATGATGCCGTTTCTTACCAGGATACCCATCAGGCTCACAATGCCCAATATGCAGGTAAGACTCACGTCGAAACCCGTAACCAGAAGGCCTATCGCTGCACCGAAGATGCAGAGCGACATGGACGAGAGATTCACCAGTGCCAGACTGATGCGCTTGAAATGGAAGAGCAGGATGAAGAAGATGATTAAGGCTGCTATCATCACGCCCGATGTAACCTGAGGAAGGGTTTCGGCATCCTTTTCTGCCATACCGCCAATCTCCCAATCAAGACTGGAATCTAGCGGGAGTTTGGATACTTCCTGCTTCAGCTCGTTGGCCAATTGGTTGGCATTGAATCCCCTTAAAGGTTCACCTATGATAGAGATGGTACGCACGCCGTTTCTGCGTATGATGCTGCCGTCGTGCCAGTCGGGCGAAATCTTAGCCAGCTGGCGGAGTGGAACGCTCGATGTTCCTCCCATCACGGGGATGTATTCATTGGCAAGGTCGCTGTCGTTTTCCGATTTCAGAACCATCTTCACCGGATAGTCGCCTTCCCAAAGGGTGGCCATCGGGATGCCATCGCCATAATGAATGGCAAGGTCGGCAGAGAGTATGGTCTTATTCACACCCAGCCGGTTGGCCTCGGTAGCATCTGGAGTTACCCTGATGCCAGGCAGGGGCTCTTCGTAGTTGGTACGAATCAGGTTGATGCCTTCTATCTTGTGCATGCAGGCTTCTATCTTCCTGGCGGCAGCCTTCAGGTCGCCCATGCTGTCGCCGCTCACTCTTACTTCGATAGGGTAGGTGGCGTTGTTGTAATCCATCTGCTTGAAGCGGATGTAGCAGTCGGGAAAATAGTTGGAGTATCGGTCGGCATATCGGTCGAGTACCTCTTCTGTGGCATCGTTATCTACCGTATTCACGATAAACTGTGCAAAGTTCTCACCGCCAATCTGTGGCGCATAGGTGGTGTGGAAACGGGGTGAACCCTGACCAACAAACGTGGTTACGGCTGTTACCTGCGGGTCGCGCTGCAGAATGCGGGCCATAGAATCTGCCACCTGTGCGGTTCTTGCAGCGGTGGTTCCGCTTGGCAAATAGAACTCTACGGCAAACTGGTTTCTCTCGGCGATAGGCATCATTCTCTGCGGAAGATGTACGAAGATGATGGCTCCGGTGCTCACCAGCATGATGCCCACAGCGAGGGTGGTGCGTGGAAAGGCGAAACAGCGTTTCAGCAACCAGGTATACCCCATCTGCAGATAGTCGAGCGGCTTTTTGCGGGCGTTGGGCTTGTGCTGGCTGCTGATGCCCTGGTGAATCACCATATACTGTAAATAAGGTGTGAGCAGCAGCGAAACCATGAGCGAGATGCTCAGGATGATGAACATAGCCCAGGGGAATGATTTTACGAAATCGCCCATGTCGCCATGCATGGTAAAGAGGAATGGGAAGAAGGTGAGCGAGATGCAGAGCGTGGCAGAAAGCACCGACATGAAGAATTCTCTAGGAGCGGCGATGGCTGCATGCCAGCGCGACATGCCATGGCCCAGCTTCTCCATGTAGTTGTCGATGATAACCACGGAATCATCCACCACCATACCCAGTGTTACGATGAGGGCAGCCAGTGTAACGGTGTTCAGCTCCATGCCGAAAAGATAGAATATGCCCACCGACGAGAAGATGGTGATAGGGATGCTGAGGGCTGATACCTCTGCCACGCGGCGCGGCATGAGCAGGATGACCACGATGATGACGGAGATGACCGATATGAGCAGCTCGCGCAGGAAGTTTAGCACCGATTCGCTTACCACCTTGCTCTGGTCGGTAATGGTATTGATGTGTACATCGCCTGGCAGGGACTGCTCAAAATCAGCCATCATCTTGTGTACGTCTTTTCCCATCTTCACGATGTCGTTTCCCGGTCGCATTTCAATGGATAGGAGCACGCATTTGTTGCCGTTGCTCTTGATGTATTTATTCAGTTTCGGATATTCTCTTTTAATCTGTGCGATGTCCTTCAGGCGCACGATGTTGCCCTTGGGGTCGGAATATACGATTTGTTCTGCCACATCCCGCTCGTTGTTGTAGGAGTCGGTGATGTGGATGGGCAGGTTGAGGTTGCCCATCTCCAGGTTTCCGCTCACGGTGGTGAAGCCCTGCAGGGCAAGGTCGTTCAGAATCTTATAGGGGCCGATGCCGTATTTGGCCAGTTTGTTCTGGTCCAGGCAGATGCTTATCTGTTCGTTTTCCAGTCCGTAGGTTCGCAGGTTCGAGATGGCATCAATGCGGCGCAGTCTGTCCTTCAGCTGGTCTATGTATGTATTCAGTTCCCTATAGGTTTTCTGCTTGCTTTCCATCGTGATGAGCAGGGTAGAGGTATCGGCGATGTCATCCACAGCCTGCAGGGCAAGGACACCCGTAGGAAGGGAGCTCTTGAAGGCCTGCAGGCCATGCTTGAACTTGCTCCAGAAGGCATCCCGGTCCTCCACGTCGTCGTTGAGTTCCAGGAACACGATCAGCATGCCGTCCTTACTCTGGGTATAGGTCTTTTTCTTGTTCACCTCCTTGTATCCGAAGATGAAGTTCTCCAGCGGTTTATCCACCCGTTCTTCCACCTCTCCGGATGTAGCGCCCGGATATACGGCTACGCAGGCACCCTGCCTGATGGTGAATTGCGGCATCTCCTGCTTGGGCATGATACAGATGCCGAGTATGCCTAGAAATACGAGCATGCCCATCAGAAGCATCACGATGTTGTGGTTGCACATCGCCGACTCGATGAACGAGCGCTTGATGATGCGGTTGGGCTTCCTGGTGATGCGTGCCTTGATGTGGTCGCGAAGGGCGGTGTCTCTCTCCGGCTTTTTGGAATCCTCCGGTTTGTTTGTCTCTAGCCTTGTCTCTTGGCTTGTCTTTTGCCTTGTCTCTTGATTCATATCTTTTCCCTCCACTTTTTTTATCGGTTATCGCTTTTTGCTGTATCTACATTCATTCCTTCAGAAACTTTCTGCTGGCCATTGATGATAACCTGGTCGCCAGCCTTCAGTCCCGAAAGGATGACGATGCCGTCGCCTTCGAAATCGCCGGTAGTTACGGGTTGCTGATGTGCCTTTCCGTTTACCACGGTCCATACGAATCGGGAGTTATCTATATCCAGTTCAATGCTTTGTGGCGGAACGGTGATGTGGGATGGGGTAGCAGCGCTACCCTGCACCTGGGCGTTGCATACCATGCCTGGGAGCAGACGGCCCTGCGGATTGGTGATGCCCACCTTGACATCGTAGGTATGCGAGATGGGGTTGGCATCGATGCCTTTTTCTGAAATCGTTCCCCGGAAAATGGCACCCGAAAGAGCGGCTACCGTCAGTTTCACCTTGTCGCCCACGTGCAGATGAGATATTTCAGCTTCGGGTACGGATACCTTGGCGTTGACTTGTGCCACATTGGCGAGTTTCAGCACAGGCTGTCCGGGGAGCACGTTGGTTCCCAAGTCCACGTTCTTGGCAGCGATGACGCCTGCAAAAGGAGCTGTGAGGGTAGAGTGGGAGAGTTGCTGGCGGGCGATGCTTTCAGCCGCCTTTGCCTGTTCCAGTTTGCTTTCTATCTCCACCCATTTCATATCCGAGATGGTTCCCGACTGGTGCAGGGGCAGGAATCTTCTGTAGGCATCCTGCGCCTGTTTCAGGGTGGTGAGTGTTGCCCGGTGAGCCTCCTTCACGGTGGTAGGGTTGATGGTGGCGAGCAGCTGTCCCTTGCTCACTCTATCTCCTTCTTCCACCCGTATGGAAGTGATGTTTCCGGCTATCTCGAAACTGAGTGTAGATCCCATCTTTTCCTCGATGGTTCCCACATAGTCTTTCGTTCCCCCCAGGTTTGTATTCCCCACGGAGATAGTCTCAACTTTCACGTTTTTCTTCTCTAGCTTGCTGGATTTTTCGGTGCATCCCGCCAGCATCATACAGCTGATAATGAATGCGACAAGCCATCCCGTTATAACATATTTCTGTTTCATATTGATTACATTTTGTTGTTTTTTGAAAAGATAATGCAAAGGTATGAATTTTAGCTGAATGCATAGGAAAAATAGAATTAAAAAAGATAAAAAAACAGTTCTTCTTCTACTACTACGATTTCCACGCTGTTCATAGTTTCAATCACGTTTTCCATGGAAACTACGTCTCTGATGCATCCAACCGAACAATCTACACCTTAGACCGAGGGTTGGGTCGATTACAGAAGACAATGTGGAGTCAAATTGCTCCATGACCCGAAAAAATCCTCCAAAAGGAGTGAGTTTCTCAGATTTAATTTGTATCTTTGCCATGTTATGTCAGAGTTTTGCTTGTTTTCTTTTCGCAACACTAAGATAAGTGAAAATTCTCACATGACAAAATCCTGAGCAACTTTTTGTTGTTCTGGGGCTTAAAAGGTTTGATTTATAATAGTGTTGCGGAATTAAGGTTATAACAATATTATGACATCGTTATTCATATTGCAACTTGTATGTTGCGTCATTACAGCCATGCTGGCATTGCAATTAGCCATGGCAAGTTTGCAGGTGAGATGGAAGGTGTGGCGCTACGAAATATCAAGATGGCTTCTCGTTGCATCCATGCTATTCTTCTCCGTCCACTACCTCTTACAGATGGTTCATGGATTCCGTGCACAAGGTACCGATGTGGGCGCAGCATTCAACATACTGTTCTATACCCCAGTGGCATTTGCCATCACTCTCTCCATCATCAACATAGAGAGCACAGGCAGCAAAGTGCGCCGTTATTGTTTACGTAGTATAATGGCATACATACTCATCGCCCTAGTTTTCATCATTGGCATATTCAAAAGTCATAGTTTACACATTGGCAATATGCTCTATGTGATGCTCGGTCTTTTTGTGGCTAGCATGGCATATTTTATCTTTATCATTCGCAAAGAAACAAATACCCGAAGGCAGAAGCTCATGGAAAATTTCGGAAGTGACTTGATTTCATACGTGCGCTATTCGCAAGCCAGCATCATTTTGCTATACCTTACTGCTGGACTTCTGCCTGTAGCAATCCTCTTCAATACCTTATTATATATAATAGGTCCCTTGATGTTACTCTCTGTCATCTTTTTCGTCCACACTTTCATTGCTATGGGCTATTACATCACACCCAAAGAAGTCATTCATGAGGAAAATGACGCAGAGGCAAAAGTCACGGAAGCTGAAGATATAAAAGACGGCAAGAATACTTATGGTACAAATATCTTGACAGCAAATAGAAAGATAGAAATAGAATTAGCCCTCAAGAAATGGTGTGAAGAGGGATTTTATAAGGACTATGAAGTTAGCATCTATTCGTTAGCTACCAAGTTGGGATACAAGAAAATCGAACTGACAGAATACTTCAACCAGTCAGAATATACCAATTTTAGAACCTGGCTTAGCGACATTCGCTTTAATGAGGCAGTTCGCATGATGAAAGCCAACCCCGAATATAGCATTGACGCTATTTCCACAGAGTGCGGTTTCTCATCCCACACATGGATTTATCGTATATTCAAACAGAAAACGGGCATGTCACCTAGCCAATGGCGCAAACAGTTTGTCTCCATCTAAGTGTGTATTTTTGTAATTATACATTAAATACTGTTTAAAAAGTAGTAGTTTTCCTAGGAAAGCTACTACTTTTTTTGTGGAAAAGCTACAACTACTATGGAAAAGCTACTATCACTTTCAAAATAAAAAAGCTATTTTTGTACTCGAATCAATAACATAACAGATAATGAAAATGACAGGAACAGAACCAACCATTTCAATTTCAGATGGAAATCTCATCATGATTGTTGTAGTGATCGTGGCTGTGATTATCATAGTGTTCATCCTTGTGATGATACGCGACTACCGTCTCTATCTGGGAAATCATTGGAATAAGAAATTCAGTTTCGCAGATTTCGTCAAGCAAGAACAGTTTTATATTTATATACTGTTGTTCTTCCTTCTTTTGGTAGGTTCGGAATTGTTGTTACAAAACGAGTATTCATTTTAAAACAATAAATAATTATGAAAAAAACGTATCTATTATTATTCATCCTCGCAATAGGAGCGGCGATGTTAACTGCTTGTACTGATGATGACAACAATGGGGGAAACGGAAATCCCAACATTCCTCTGGCAGAACTATCCAAGCCAAAGGCAAACCCTTGGCTGGCACAAGAGGAATACAGCATCACCCATTTCAATTCGGCTCAGACCGATGCTTTCACTGCAAAAGTGAAGGACGGCACGTTCTATGCCGACCTGACGAAATGCAAGGCAACAAGCTGCGGTCCTGTGAACCTCATGACGCTCGCATCCACTTCCCCAAAATACATGTGGGGAATGAGCAGCGACAGAGTATCTATCATAGACGTATCCAACGGCAACTTTGAAAGACTCGCAGAAGCTGGTTTGCCTGGAATAACAATGAAGAATCAAGAACAGCTCAATATCTTGACATCCAGCTACTCGTCTTACTCAGAACTTGCAACAGCCGTAACCGGAGTGCTAGGTGCTGCCCCACAGATGTCTATAGCCAATGGAAACTATGTGTTGTGCGACAAGGACAACTATGTATATACCAATGCTGGACACATCATGGCAAGGTACAGGCTGAAGAACCCAAATAATCCAAAGGAAGGCATAGAGCTAGACAGTCAGATTAAGCTCACACCGTATATCAACAACTCTTACACTCTGGTGGGAGCTACCATGACATACGATGGACATTTGCTCGTGGCGGCACAGAATGCTCTTGTTGTACTCAACCGTGAGTTGACCACGGTAGAAGATACCTACCCACTGGCAAGCACCCAGATATTGACGAACTCAATAGCAGTGGATGAGAACGGCGGGGTATATGTGGCAAGCAACGCCAAGGAGGCCAACGGCAAGGGACTCATGCAAAAGCTGATATGCAAGAATGGAAAGTTCTCTGACAGCGAAAGCGATGGAGCATGGAAAGCCGAGTATGACGGAGGTCCAATGGCACCATGTATCAAGCTCGGATATGGTACAGGATCAACCCCTACACTAATGGGATTTGGCAACGACGAGGACAAACTCGTGGTGATAACAGACGGAGCAAAGAAAATGAAACTCGTAGCTTTCTGGCGTGACGCCATACCTGCCGATGCCAAGCCTGTAGATTCTGGCAACAAGCGTTTGGCAGGAACGTTCGACATAACGTGCGGATTACCAACCTCTACCGAATGGGTACAGTCGGAGCAATCCGTAGTAACCGCAGGATACGACGCTTTCGTGGTGAACAACATCAGCCAGACAACGGAAAAGATAAACGACAAGATTATAGGCGTACTAGCAATCGGTCCTACCATAGAGACTCCTAGAGGTGTTGAATGCGTGAGCTGGAACACAAAGGAGAACAAGTGGGAGACTAAGTGGACACGTGCTGACGTCAGTTCACCAAGTATGATTCCTGCTGTAAGCACATCGTCTGAAATGGTATTCGTAAGTGGATGGAACGATGCCATAGGATGGGAAGTAACCGGACTCGACTGGCGCACCGGCACCACACGCCACCGCACAATCCTAGGCAAAGACAATCGGGCCAATGGAGCATATGCCATCATACAGTTCTTTGACAATGGTGACTTACTCTACAACTCGGTATCTGGACCGTTCAGAGTGGAAATCAAGTAAAACAGAGTGAGGACAAAAAGTGTATGAATTTTAAAAAACAGGAAGTATGAAAATCAAGCAAATTATCATGACCTCATTGCTAAGTTGTATCATGGCAATGACTTTCATCGCATGTTCCGATGATGACAGCAACAACGATATAAAAATCCCTACCTTGTCGCCTAAGGAGCAATGGGGCCCAACCCTGAAAGGCGATGGTGAGGTTCTCGGAGCATACCCGGACTTATATTCCAATTATTGGGAATACACCTATCAGGCAGGCCAAAATAGTGACAAGATTTTATGTCTGAAAGGAGAATACCCTCATTGCAGATATTTCAGCATATCACTATACAATGATATGACAGGAGACGTTTTCGCAGGCATCGATGACCAGGACATCTCGGCAGATAACGGAAGCACGAATCCTTTCGTCGCAACCACTACGGGAAAGAACTATTTCACCCTCTATGTGGTGCCAAACGGAACGCCACAAAGCGTAATAGACAAACTTGGTTCAGAGAATGTGGTGAAAGTTGCAGAAGGTGTGAACAAAGTAGCCATTGCTCTCAGACATTACCTGGGAACTACTGCTGATGGAAGCCAAAAAGACGAATACGCAGGAGTAGAACTTCCAGCCATTACCGCACTCGACATGAACTTGCATGAGACCTTCGTGCCAGAACACGTTGCATCAAATGTCTATAAGGTAACATCGAAGGTGTTTACACAGAAATCCGACGAAAACAGGGAGATGCCATTCTTCCTTGCTCCAGTTGGCAGGTACTATCCAAACAACTCCACGTCATACCTTTATGGAAGAACGCATTTGCGCGAGGACTCTGTGCTCACATTCTCCTTCATACCGGCCACGGTGCCAACAAAGCCTGAGGAATACAGAAAAGCTGTGACACGTTACTGGTCTATCTGCATTGGCTCAGCAAGCGACACACGCTCATATATGTCTGTATATGATGCGAAGGCTCGCTATGCCGATGGCAAGAAAGCAACATTTGTGGTTTGCCTGAAAAAGAATCCTAAGCTATCAGCCATACAGAGCAAGGTGAACGAAATGAATGCCAACGGAGAGTATGTCAATCTCTTCATTTGGGACAGTGAGAAAAAGAACATAGACGGCAATCCTATCGGAGAGATTGTGGCTGTCATGTATAGGAACATTCTTCCAGACAGGGAATGGAAACACTCCATCGCAACCATGACACCTACAGCTTACAAGGATGATACTGGCGAGCCTATCGACCATGTGACCGATCCCGACAAGCAGCTTGCTCACAAAGCTCTTGGCGACTATGGACCACTTGGTGTTAAGGTAAGCAACGATGATTTCTTGCAGTAATCATGAAACGAAGGTATTCGTATTGAAATAGGTGTTTTTTGATATTGATATAGAGGAATCGGCACATATAATACCTCAGTTCGGGATAAGAAATAGTGCCTAAAAAAGTTGGTAATCTCCGATATTTTTTGTATCTTTGTAGTTGAAATCCAATTAGTTACAAACATAAAAAGATATCATTA